>NZ_JAUBOX010000068.1:0-43976 GCF_036700445.1 Microcoleus sp. T3_B1 | reverse complement strand
AGGCTCTTTCTGCCCATTCTTGTGACTACTTTCCTATGCCTGACCTCATTCCCGAATTTCAGACCTGAATCCTTACAATCATTCCATGCACAAGTATCATTGTTGTAAAGTTTTACTCTTTTGCTGGACACTACGTTTCTTTGGTTGTCATCCTCAATATTTACAAACTCCCAATCCCAACGACGTTTAAAGGCACTATCCATGAAATAGATTGAGTTATCAGACGTATTCATGGTAGCCAAGAATGATAGATTTGGGGGCAATTTAATTTTGCATTCTTGAAGTCTAACCCTTTTTTCTTCGCTTAAATCGCTGAAAATATAGTCAAGATATTTATTGTAAGTTTCCTCTTTACAAGAATCTCCATCATACTCAAATGAGTATCCCTTGTCTTTAGAAAGAAAATATTGTTTAAAGCTTATTGCTTGCAACAATCCAGTTTTTTCTAAATCTGAAATTGTTATTGGATATTGTGACCAACCGTTTTTGTTTCTATCAAGAAGTTGAAATACAGTACCAAAAATTGCTGCTGAGTTACCTCTATTAATTTCATCAATGACCAAAACAACATTTTCGGGTTGTTTGATTATCTTACTATGTTTTTGTTTTAGAGTAGACCTTTCTTCGATAGAGAAATCTTCTTGACGGGTTTTTCCGATTTCTTGCTTGTATTCTTCTGTTACTTCTTTTTTATCCTTTTCATACTTAATACAGCTTATTATTATATTTTTGTATGCTTTAGCTAGTGCTTTTAAAAAATGTCCTGAGTAGTATTTATACTCAACCTTGCCACTATCGTCAGTTAATGGCATCAGTTTACCCATGAAATCACCATAGGTGTATTCTGGGTGAAACACAGTTGGAATAATATTTGATTGGTCAGTTATCTTCAACTCATCAGGAATTATTATATTTTCAACTCTATAACTTTTGCCTGTTCCGGGGCTTCCGAAAAGAATTTTTTGAATGGGACTATTGGGCATAAGGTCTAATCGTTTTTTGGGAAATTGATAATTATATTGGCGCTCGCAAGACAGTCAAAACACAACCATCTTAGTGAAAAAACATATTCTTAAGAGATTATAGCGGTTTTGGAGTCATAAGTAAAATGCAATTATTGAATTTGCCTTCTGACTTCTGTGATAAGTCCTAGAACCGCCTTCTTGCTATCCTTCACCAACGCGATCGCAAAATTTCTCTGCCAATTCAAAGAATAGCCGAACCTTCGCCCCCTCATTGCCTGCGTTTCTGACTTGGGCTAAGAATTGGGCTAAGGGAGCGCGATCGCCCCTAGCCCCCTTAACAAGGGGGGGACAAGAGTTCAGACAGCATTTAGAAATGTTCCAGCAAAGATTTCTCTTGTGCATAAACCTTTCGCAGCGACTCCAGGGCGATCGCACTTAACATCAATTTAATCACCCCCACCAAATTTCCCCACTCCAACAATTCAGAAACACAAACAGCTTTCTGAAATCTATCCGCATAGAAATCCACCCAAAAATCCGGCGCGTGTCTCTCTTTCTGACTCGCTATCCGGCGCTTCCAATAACCAAAATCTAAACCAGAGGGCGATTCCACTCCCAAAACTGGCGGAAAGTCGGCATAACTCACAAACCGACTCATCCCTTTAGCGTGCACGTACAGGATATGCGCCCAGCACTCGAAGCGATATATTTGTTCTACCTTGATTTTCAGCAGCCGCGCGATCGCCTCTTTCGTCACAAACCGGCTCAATCTGTGTCTGGGGGTTGATTTTGGTCGAAAGCTTGCTAACATAGTTGGTACATCCCACTTGATGGGAATTTTCAATGGTTGGTACATCCCACTTGATGGGAATTTCAGATGGTTAATAAATCCCAGTTGATGGGATTTGAACTTTGATAGGCGATCGTCCTTGAGTTTTCCAGGCCTAGGGGCGATCGCTTTTTACAGTATAATTGTATGACTTATATCAATCATCTGTCAAGAGGTTATGGGTTTAATTAGATTGCGGGTTCGAGAGTTTGCTGCTGAGAAAGGCTGGACGATCAAAGAGGTTTCAGAGCGATCGGGCGTAGTCTACAGCACGCTGAGAACCTATGCCCGATCGCCCGGATTAGCAACAGTTGACGTGACAGCCTTGCACAAGTTGGCGAGGACTTTTGATGTGTTGATCGAAGATTTGTATGAGATTGTGCAGGAGTGAGCGATCACTCTTTACGATAAAATTTTATCCCAGAGTAAATCTAGTTTTTTGTCAATGGGTTTAATTAGATTGCGGGTTAAAGAATTTGCTGCTGAGAAGGGCTGGACGATCAAAGAGGTGTCTGAGCGATCGGGAGTCATTTACAGCAGACTCACCACCTATTCACGTTCTCCGGGAATGGCAATGGTTGATTTTACTTGTCTGCTGAAGTTGGCACGTACTTTGGACGTGATGGTGGAAGATTTGGTTGAGGTCGTCAAAGAGTAGCTTTTGGCTGAAACCAGGCTAATATCATAGATAAATCCTTTTTCAAGGGATTTGAATCGGCGATCGACCGTCAGTTGTGCAGACCTTGGGGCGATCGCTTTTTGGGATAAAACTATCCTATGATGGTACACCATCATTTGTCAAGTATGGGTTTAGTCAGGCTAAAAGTCAGAGAATTCGCTGCTGAGAAAGGTTGGACGCTGAAAGAAGTTTCAGAGCGATCGGGAGTAATTTACAGCACCGTCAGACACTACGCCCGCTGTCCGGGAGTGTCCACCATTGACTTCATTTCCATACACAAATTGGCCCGAACCTTTGATGTGATGATTGAAGACTTGGTGGAAATTGTGCAGGAGTGAGCGATCGCTTTTACGAACTAATTATCCAGTCAATATTACTCGACAGTTGCTAGCATCTGATTGACAGACACGCTTTGTTGTAGCGCTTCCCAATCCGATGTAACAGGTTGGTAAGAACAGTAACACACCACAATTCGCTCCTCAGTATCAGAAGCAGAAAACTGCTGAACGCGAGTAACTACCCAATCTCCATCTTTCCCGTGGGTGACTCCATTACCGGGGTCAGATAAATTTTCATAATCGCGGGTTTTGTCCCCTACTTGAGGAATTTCTGGGTTTTCTTCCCAAGTCCAATTTTCCCAAAGTATATTAGTGAGACCGCCCCTCGGCATAAGCTGACGTTGTTCCCAGCCGGGAGCACTCATGCTTTCGGTTTTGTAGACAATCCAGATTTTTTTGGCCATTTTTCCTCCCTTTCCTTTAATCTTGGTAATCTTGCCACATATCCTGAAATAATAACTTTTTTAATGGTTGAGTTGCTAGAAATCCCCCAAGCACAAAACGTAGTTGTTACAGACGACGCGCTAACAGTCGATCTATCCGATGGTCGTACTATTTCTGTTCCTTTAGCTTGGTATCCTAGGCTATTGCATAGCACACCAAAGGAACGCAATAATTGGCGATTTATTGGTGGAAATGATGGAATCCACTGGCCTGATATTGACGAAGACATTAGCATCAAAAATATTATTCTCGGTAAACCATCTGGAGAAAGTAAGAAGTCATTTCAGCGGTGGTTAGAAGAACGTAAAAAATCCGATAGAACCTGAGTATATCGCCTAAAATAAGTTAATTCAGCAAAAAGTCATAGTGAGATATAAGCAAGGAGCGATCGCGATGACATTAACTACAGCAAAATGGACAATAGATCACTACCATAAAATGATCGAAGCCGGCATTTTAAACGATCGCAAAGTCGAATTACTAAATGGAGTAATAGTCGAAATGGTACCCGAAGGAACGGCGCATACTTATTTTAGCGATCGATTTGCCAACCGATTGCGAGTCGCATTATCTACGAGAGCCCAAATTCGCGAAGCCAGACCGATTACTCTGCCAAATAACTCAGAACCAGAACCCGATATTGCCGTCGTTCAACCTCTCAACGATATCTATCTGGAACATCACCCATATCCAGAAAACATTTTTTGGCTGATTGAATATGCTGATTCCAGTTTGACTAAAGACTTAGAGGAAAAAAGCAAGATTTATGCAGCAGCCGAAATTCAAGAATATTGGGTTGTTAACCTGCGCGATCGACAATTAATTGTGTTTCGCTTCCCGGAAGGCGATTTTTACCAGCAGCGAAATACTTTCCGAACGGGCACCATTGAACCCCTTGCTTTTCCCGATCTTACCATCCATATTTCTCAACTAATGAACAGGTAAATTATTGCCACCATACATCCCACATTCCGCACCCCCAACTGGCACACTACGAATTTTGGTTATTCGATCGCCTGAAACTGCCGATCGTTGCCACGAGTGATCGGTATCTTTGTATAAAAAAAAAACTTAATTTTCGATCCAACTCCCGAAAAAACCGATTGTGACAGTCTCCGTGCGGAATGTGGGATATCTCAAGGTAAGTTTAGATCGTCGAATTTTTTTGTATTTTTACTAAAAAAAAGCGCCTGAGTTCCCCCAGACGCATACCATAAAATTAACAAATTGTCAACCCTAACCTAACCGTTCAAAGCCTCAGCACCGCCGCAAACTTCCAGGATTTCCTGAGTAATTGCCGCTTGCCGCGCCTTGTTATAAGTCAGCGTCAAACTACCGATCAAATCGCTAGCATTCTCACTAGCATTATTCATCGCCGTCATCCGCGCTGCCAACTCGCTAGCAGCAGACTCTTGCAAAGCCCGCAGCAATTGGTTGTTCAAATACAAGGGCAAAAGAGCCTCCAGAATTTGCGCCGGATCTTGCTCGAAAATCATGTCTCTGGGCAAGCTCTTCGTAGGTGAAGCAACCTTCTCGCGCGATACTTGAAACTGTCCGCCTTGCGATGTCAAGCGGAAGATTTCATCATCGGGAGTTTCCAAACCTTGGGGGTCGAGGGGCAGCAAAGTTTGAATTACCGGACGCGAACTAATTAGCGACACAAACTTGGTGTAAATTAGCTCAACTCTGTCCACAGTTCCCGACAGGAACAACGAAAGCAATTCGTCAGCAATTTGTGCCGCTTCCGGTGCTGTGGGAATTTGTTCTAAGTTAGCGTAAGTAGCATCAATCGGCTGTTCGCGGCGCTGGAAATACTGAGTAGCTTTGCGTCCTACCAACACGTATTTGTAGTCTAAGCCTTCAGCTTTGATTTCCTTAGCGCGATTTTCGGCGTATCTGATGATGTTGCTGTTGTAGCCGCCGCACAAACCCCGATCGCCCGAAACTACCAACAGTCCCACAGATCGCACTTCGCGTTTTTTCAGCAGCGGCAAATCCAGGTTTTCAAACTGCAAGCGTTCCGCCAAACCGTACAATACCTCTGCCAGTCGATCGGCAAAAGGCCGAGTAGCAGTCACCTGTTCTTGAGCGCGGCGCACCTTTGCAGCGGCCACCAAGCGCATTGCTTCTGTAATCTTTTTAGTGTTCTTGACCGACTTAATGCGATCGCGAATAGTTTTCAGATTTGCCATAACTTTCTCCTTTTTTCTTAGCTTTTATTCTGAGTTCTTAGTTCCTAGTCATCAATTTTTAAGCTTGTGCGCGATCGAGAAACGGCATTTTTTAACCCACCGTAGGGACACGGCACTGCCCATTCGTGTCAACTTAAGCCGAAATCCCGCCAGGGACTGAAGTCCCTGTCTAATAGCGAAAGTCCTCTGAAGAGGACTAATAATTTCTTCAGTCCTCTTCAGAGGACTTTTGCTTTGAGACAGGGGTTTTAACCCCTGTCGGACTGCGGGCTTAACGTGTTTTTTGACACCAATGGGCAATGCCGTGTCCTTAATCTAGGGACACTCCAAGAGCCGTGTCCCTAACAATTTCACCCGCTAATCACTAATGACTAATGACTAATTACGCAGAAACCAAGAAACTTTGCTTGTATTCAGTGATGCCTTCTTTCAGCAGCTTCTCAGCTTCATCAGTCAAAGCCTTTCCGCCTTGAACAATTTCGCCGTACTTCGGCTTGCTAGTCCGCAAATAGTCGCGCAAACCAACAGTAAACTTGCTGACTTTTTCCACTGGAATGTCATCCATATAGCCGTTAATACCGGCATAGATTACAGCCACTTGTTCGTTCATCGGCAGAGGCGAACTTTGCGGCTGTTTCAACAGTTCCCGCAAGCGCTGACCGCGCGACAATTGATTTTGAGTAGCTTTATCCAAGTCAGAAGCAAACTGAGAAAATGCTGCCAGTTCTTCAAACTGCGCCAATTCCAATTTCACCTTACCGGCTACTTTTTTCATCGCCTTAGTTTGAGCCGCCGAACCTACCCGCGATACCGAAATACCGGGGTTTACTGCCGGACGCAAACCAGCGTTAAACAAGTCAGAAGAAAGGAAGATTTGACCGTCGGTAATCGAAATTACGTTCGTCGGAATGTAAGCAGAAACGTCACCAGCTTGGGTTTCGATAATTGGCAAAGCAGTCATGCTGCCTTCGCCCAAATCGTCGCTCAATTTAGCAGCGCGTTCTAGCAAGCGAGAGTGCAGGTAAAACACGTCTCCGGGATAAGCTTCGCGACCGGGAGGACGGCGCAGCAACAGAGACATTTGGCGGTAAGCTTGTGCTTGTTTGGAAAGGTCATCGTAAATGACCAAAGTGTGCTTGCCTTTGTACATGAAATACTCGGCTAAGCTAGCACCTGTGTAGGGAGCCAAGTATTGCAGTGTTGCGGGGTCGCTAGCGTTGGCTGCTACTACGATCGTGTAGTCCATCGCGCCCTTTTCTTGCAGGACGTTGACGATGTTAGCTACTGTAGAAGCTTTTTGACCGATCGCTACGTAAACGCAGATCACGTTTTCCGATTTTTGGTTAATAATCGTGTCGATCGCGATCGCAGTTTTACCGGTTTGTCTGTCACCGATAATCAGTTCCCGCTGTCCTCTTCCCACCGGAATCATCGCATCAATAGCGGTAATTCCTGTTTGCATGGGTTCGTAAACTGAACGGCGAGAAACAATCCCCGGTGCCGGAGATTCAATCAAGCGAGATTCAGTAGTTTTAATTTCTCCTTTGCCGTCAATCGGACGGGCCAAAGCATCAACTACCCGTCCCAACATTGCTTCACCCACGGGGACTTCAGCAATTCTGCCAGTAGCAGTAACTGCCGAACCTTCTTGAATGCCGAGGCCTTGGCCCATCAACACTGCACCCACGTTATCTTGTTCGAGGTTCAGTGCAATGCCCACGGTGCCGTCGGCAAATTCTAGCAATTCCCCAGACATAGCTTTATCCAAGCCATAAATCCGAGCAATGCCGTCGCCTACTTGCAGAACAGTACCGACGTTAGAGACTTTTACGTCTTGGTCGTACTGCTCAATTTGCTGGCGAATAATGCTGCTAATTTCGTCAGGTCTGATTGCTGCCATGTCAGTTGTTTTTTGTCAGTTGTTTGTTGTCAGTTGTCAGTTATCAGTTGTTCAAAACTACCAACCGTTAACTGCTAATTAAATTAGCTAATAGTCATCAGCTATTAACTCTCAGGAATTCAAGCGAATTCCTAGACGGCGCAATTGTCCCCGCAGGCTGGCATCAATTACTTGAGAGCCTACTTTGATTACCACACCGCCGATTAAATCTGCGTCTATTTTGGTTTCAATTTCTACGCTTCTAGCGCTGGTCATCGCCTGCACTTTCTCGCGAACAGTCTGCTGTTGAGCGTCTGAAAGCGGGACTGCCGATGTAACTTCAGCCAATACTGTTTGGTTTAGTTCTCGGAGCCTTGCCAAGTATTGTTTGCCAATCCCTTCTAAAAAAAGAATTCTTCCTTTGTCTACTAATAGCTTCAGAAAGCTGTGCATCAAGGGGCTCATTTCTTCACCCGCTATTTGCCCAATTACGGCTTTTTTAGCATCCGGTTTTACCAGCGGATTGGCTAAAAATTGACGCAAGTCTTCCGAACCTTCTAGCAGGCTCAGCAAGGAACGAATATCTTCGCCGAACTTCTCTGAGAGATTGTTGGACTGAGCCAGTGACATCAAGGCAGATGCGTAAGGCTGTAAGACTTCTGTGCTGACTGTACTCACGTTTTAGCCTCCCAGTAACGCAATGCTGCGATCGATTAATTGGTGTTGAGCGCCGTCGTCCAAGCTAGTTTTTAGCTGGCTTTCCACCTTTGCTAATGCCAGAGATACAACCGCCGATCGCAGTTGGGCGATCGCTCTTTCCCGCTCCGCTTCCAACTCTTGACCTGCTGTTGCTCTCATGCGTTCAACGTCTTGCGCTGCCTGAGCTAGAATTGTTTCTTTTGCTTTCTTGGCAGTTTCTTCAGCAGCGGCACGAATTCGTTCCGCTTCTGCTTGCGCTTGAGTCAGTTTTTGCTGTTGCTCTGCTAGAGCTGCTGCTGCATCTTTTTGGCGTTTTTCTGCTTCTTGAATCGCCTCTTGGATGGCCGAACGCCTCTCTGTCAGGATTTTACCTACAAATCCGCGCCCGAAATAAAACAGCACTGCAATAATAATGACCAGGTTAATCAGGTTGGTTTCTAAAATATCGAAATTTAAACCGAAACCACCTTCGCCGCTAGCTTCTGTGGCTAGCAATAAAACAGTCCCCATGATACTCTTCCATAATTGCGCGTGCAGATTGGGTGAAGCGATTTTAGATTTGAGATTCCCTCAAAAATCTAAAACTCTTCTGTCTCGCTATTTGGCCAGCGACTGCCCTAATAGCTTTTCGAGAATTTGGCCGCTGAGCGCGTCTACTTGTTGTTCTAGTGAGCGCATTGCTTCTTGCTTTTGCTGCTCTATTTCTTGCCCAGCCTTTTCTCGCGCGACTTGAGCTTCTTGTTGAGCCTCAGCTACTTTTGCTGCCCCAATTTTTTGGGCATCAGCTTGAGCAGCAGCAATTACTGATTGAGACTGTTTGCGAGTTTCTCCCAGTTTTTGCTCGTACTGCTGCGCTAGTTGCTGAGCTTTTGCCAAGCGTTCTTGGGCGGAGACTTGAGTGTTGCGAATGTAATCGGCGCGATCGTCAATTGACTTGCTGAGCGGCTTGTAAAAAATTACATTCAAGACTGCGACTAGAATTAAAAACTGCACCGCCATCAGAGGCAGCGTAGCATCTATATCAAACAGTCCCCCTTCCTTAGCCGCTTCTTCAACTGCTAGTAATACTGTCCAGTGCATCATGATTTTTTGACGGCTTCCATCTAATTCGCTTAATCGATTTTAGATTTGAGATTTTGGATTAGAATCGCCAAAACCTCAAATCTAAAATTTCAAATTATTATGCGAAGGGGTTGGCAAACAGCAGCACTAGGGCTACGACCAAACCGTAAATTGTGAGCGCTTCCATGAACGCCAAACTCAACAGCAAGGTGCCGCGAATTTTACCTTCTGCTTCCGGCTGACGGGCAATCCCTTCTACAGCCTGACCTGCTGCATTACCTTGACCGATGCCAGGGCCGATTGCAGCTAAACCTACTGCCAAAGCGGCGGCAATTACGGAAGCGGCAGCAACTGTTGGGTTCATGATGATTTTCCTTATCTAAAGTACAAAATTGAGAACAGATAGTCTAGAGAATTGTCCGATTTTACGGGAGGAAGTTTGAGTTCAGAATTTTTCTTTTTCCTCCTTCATTCTTCGCCGTTTATCGTTAGTTAATCGTGGTGTTCTTCGCCGTGACCGCCTTCTAGAGCTTCACCAATGTAGGCGGCGGCTAAGGTAGCAAAAATCAAAGCTTGAATTGCACTCGTAAATAGTCCCAGAACCATCACTGGCAGAGGAACAAATAAAGGCACTAGCAAGACTAGCACTCCGACCACCAATTCGTCCGCAAGAATGTTGCCAAACAAACGGAAACTTAGGGACAGAGGCTTAGTGAAATCTTCTATGATTTTGAACGGCAACATGAAAGGCACCGGTTCAACATAGTGGGCGAAATACCCCAAGCCGCTTTTGCTGAGACCTGCATAAAAATATGCTAGAGAAGTCAGCAGTGCAAATGCTACCGTCGTGTTGATGTCAGCGGTAGGAGCTCCCAATTCGCCTGATGGCAGCTTAATCAGCTTCCAAGGAATTAGAGCACCAGACCAGTTTGACACAAAGATGAACAGAAATAATGTACCAATAAACGGTACCCAAGGGCGATATTCTTTTTCCCCAATTTGGTTTTTAGCCAAGTCCCGAATAAATTCCAGCGCATACTCCATAAAATTTTGCATTCCGCTGGGAATTCGCTGGATTTTGCTGGTTCCTAAAATCGAAACTACGACTAAAACGGCAATTACAAACCACGAGGTTAGAAAAACCTGCCCGTGCACTTTCAGATTGCCGAGTTGCCAGTACAACTGCTGGCCAACTTCCAATTCGGCGAGGGGGAAACGATTAAAGGTGTTTAGAACGTCAAGCATTGCCATTCAACGGGCTTCCCCATACAAATCGATGAGTTGAGTTTTGCTCGAATTGCCTGACTTACCTGTAGTCTAGTGCTAATGCACTTCGGATCACGTAAACCAACAGCGCAGCTTTGTAAGTCAGAAATCCCAAAAATATCGGTAAAATCTGTAGCTGATTCCACTGTGTTCCTACTATCATCACCGCTAAAAACACACCGAGCCTTGTCTTGCTGATGCGCTGATTTTGGCTGCCGATTCGTTCAACGTCTCTAGCCAACATCTTTAAGTAAACCACACCTGTGCTCGCCCCAAGCAAATAATTCAGGGCAATATTGAGCGAGTAAAAAATCCAAACGGAGATAAAAATAATCGCCGTAAAAGCAAGGGTGTACGCCAACAACTCTTGTTGGAGGCGATAAAAGTCTTGCATGGGATTCGTTGTCTCGGACGAGACTGTCGAGACTGTCGAGACTGTGCCAGCTTGAGGAATATCCTCGGTTGCTGGTGTGGGTTCGGTGGGTGTGTTTTGCGTGTTCACGAAGCTCAGAAACTAATGCAGGTAGCAGGCGAGTGCTTTGCAAACTCAGAAAAATCATACCACGCGGCGGTAACAATACTTAAAATAAAATTAATCATATTTTTTACTTTACTGGTTTCTAGGAAGAGCCTGGGAACCGATGTCACTCTTGCTCTGCCTCGCGTGGCGAAGGGTAAATTGGAGGCTCTTCTCGCCTATCTGCGTTACCAGGCAGAACCGACTGAACGCATCATCATTTTTAGTCGGCGACCGACGACTTTCACTATGAGACAGGGGTTTGCAACCCCCTGTCGGACTGTCGGGCTGTCGGATTGTCGGGCTGTCGGATTGTCGGGCTGTCGGATTGTCCAGAAGACCGACAGGGAATTAATTCCCTGTCTCATAGCACAAGTCGGTTAAAAACCGACTGAAATCCTATAATTTTTAGTCTTCTTGCAGTCGTCTTCAGAAAACTACTTCACCGCATTCAGCTTGAGGATTGCTATAACTGATAACAGTTAAAAGTCCCCATTCAACGTGGTAAAATTGGCTGCGCTTAGAGCAGCAGGTTGGACTCCGGTAACAACCCCTAAAATTTGTCCGGTAGCAACAATCCGAATCGCTGTATTGCTACCCGAAGCATCTAAGGCAATTCCTGCAAATGCAAGTCCGTTGGTGAGGGCGATCGCATCTTGACCCGCCGTAAAATCCGCCATAACATCGGCTTCAGATACATTGGAGGCCGCTGCATTCACCCGCAGTACAAACAGATCGTTTCCAGCTTCACCTGTCAGAATATCTCTACCTAAGTCACCTACCAATTGGTCGTTACCTTCTCCTCCATTGAGCACATCGTTGTTTTGTCCGCCACGTATGAGGTCGTCACCCGAACCGCCAGAGAGCGTATCATTTCCGAGGTTTCCAGCGAGAATGTCATTGCCGGCGTTGCCATCGATGCGATCGTTATCGCGACCGCCCCAGAGGGTATCGTTGCCGTCGCCTCCTAGTATAGTATCGTTGCCGGCATTGCCATTTACCCGATCGACCGATGGCGAGCCTTGGATCAAGTCGTTACCATCTAAACCTTGAACCAATAGATTGCCGACTAGAGCTGGATCGATGGTAAAGTTATCGGCATTGGTTGAGAGGTTGAAGAAGAGGCCATTGGGGCCCAAGGGGGAAGGAGAAATGGTTCCAGGTGTGAAACCATATTGAAGATGATCGACTTCCCAGTTATTTTTACCGGGCATGGACAATCGAATTGATGAGATCCCGTTTTGATTGACCACTCCTAAGAATCTATCTTCTGAGGTTGTACGCGAAATACTCTCATCACCCAGCGAAAAGGGACCGATAACCCCCAGAGATTCTCCCGATGGCCCAAACGCCTCAAATAACGTGTTATTTAACAGGTCGCCAGACAGGGGTGTGCCGCCACCATTCCTGCCAATATCCGTCCAGACAATTCCAGCATGGGTTGGTAATTGACCCCCAAGTGCATTAGCGGAAAAGTTGAAGGTAAAGCTGCTAGTCCTCAAATTCGAGAATAAGCTGCTGCTGTTTCCTCTGGCCTGACCATCAATAACACCGTCATCGCCGTCCACCGAGTCGCTGAAGGTTGTTGCAATATTTGTTGTGGCAAACTCAGGAACAGTAACACCCGGTGTATTTAAAGCGCCGTCTTCAAAGTCTTCCAAATAAAAGTAAGTGAACCTAACTGGGCTAAATGGGCTGATGGCACTTCCTGCTGATGGATTGTTGAAAGCCCAGTAGGGCAGTGGACTAAAAAACTGAGGATTGTTAGACATGGTGTCTTGAAAGTAAATGGTACTTAGGAGTTCTATTTCCGCTGAAAATGAGGGGATATGGTAAATAAATCGTTCCCAACCAACAACCTACATTCAGCGATTGCTCGCCCTGGCTACAAACTTTTTACCATATACTTATTCAATAAGTTGAAACTCTCGAACAGCGGGGAGAAAGTTTTTATTCTCGTGGCTCGATCGACTAAGCTTAATCAAAGCAAATCGCTGTAGTGGCTGCAAACTCGCCCACTGTGGCAAAGTAATTGTCACGCCGAGCTCTTGCGCTTTTGCAGAAACAGACTCCGGTACAGTTGCAGCATCCATCCACGGAGGATTTTCATCAACCGCCAAATCAGTTCCCGGTTTGCCTGTCTGTTGAATTAATATTTGATTTAGCTTTTCTCGGTAATCGATAATTTCTGCTTCTGTCAAGCAAGGTTTCTCTACAAGCATTTGACGTTCTGCTTGGTTAAAATGATTCCAATCCTGCAACTTTAATTTAATGCCGCAAGTATCTAACTTGAGACGTACCTGCATGGGGATACAGCGCAAAGCTTCCACAAAATCAGCTTCAAATTCAAAAAACATATAGTTAGCAAGTTTATTTTAGTTGTGAATGAGATTTTTTTTATTAACCGCAGAGGGCGCAGAGGGCGCAGAGTAAGAGAGGGGGGGGAAGGTGAAAAGAAATTGATGCAGGTTTATTGCTCTCTATCAATAATTGCAGAAAATCGAGTCAGCATTTATAATTAAATAATATTACAAACTATTGACATGGATACCGTAGACTACCTTCGGATTAGCTTGATAGACCGCTGCAACTTCCGCTGTCTCTACTGTATGCCGGAAGGTAGCGAGTTGGACTATGTATTGCAGCAGCAGTTGTTAACTCACTCGGAATTGCTAACTCTGCTGCGGGAAGTTTTTATACCCGTGGGATTTACTAAGTTTCGCTTGACGGGTGGGGAACCGCTGCTGCGGCCTGGGGTGGTGGAATTGGTGAGGTCGATCGCCTCAATGCCGGAAACGCGAGATTTGTCAATGACAACTAATGGCTTTTTGCTGGCGGGAATGGCGGAAAATCTCTACAATGCTGGTTTGCGCCGGATTAATATTAGTTTGGATTCCTTGGAACCGGAGACTTTTGATAAAATAATAGGCAGTCGGGGACGATCGCGATGGACGCAGGTTTGGGAGGGAATTCAAGCGGCTTATCAAGCAGGATTCGACCCGCTGAAACTGAATGTTGTGGTAATTCCCGGTGTGAATGACAGCGAAATATTGGATTTGGCTGCATTAACTATTAACCGGAATTGGCACGTTCGATTTATTGAGTTTATGCCGATCGGCAATGGGGATTTATTTGGCGATAAAGGTTGGGTAGCTTCGGCAGAATTGCGGCAACAAATTAGCGACAAATACGGGTTAGCCGAGTCGGGAGTGCGCGGAAATGGGCCGGCGGATGTGTTTCAAATTCCGGGGGCGAAGGGCACTTTAGGCTTTATCAGCCAAATGTCCGAGTGTTTTTGCGATCGCTGCAACCGGATGCGTTTGTCTGCTGACGGGTGGCTGCGGCCTTGTCTGCTGAACGAAACGGGGCAAATTGACTTAAAAACTGCTTTGCGGAATGGGGTGTCTACGGTTGAATTGCGCGATCGAGTGCAGCAGATATTAGAGATTAAACCGGAGATTAATTTCAAGCAGCGAGATTCGGGAACTACTCAAGGAAATTACAGCCGAACCATGTCTCAAATCGGCGGGTAATCTAATTATTCGTAGGTTGGGTAGAGCGAAGCGAAACCCAACTCTCTCTGGAGGTAACAAGTTGGGTTTCGTTCCTCAACCCAACCTACAACTACCCGGCTCCTGATCCCAACGACCAAAGCGCCTTAGCGACTGCTATACTTGGGAAAAAATGGGCGATCAATCTTTGTCAACTCTGTATCGATAATTTATTTGGTACACTTAAGACATCATCCAATTTTGTAAGTCAGATGAACACCATCTCGATCGCCATTTCAGACCGGCTGATGCTGAAGCTACAAAAAGTTGCTGCCCAGATGAATGTATCCATCGAAGAATTAGTCTTGATGAACATTGAAAGCTCGATCGCGCAACGAGAAAATCCTGCAGCAAATACCGATCGAGATATTTGCAGTCAAAATGCTGAAATTGCGATCGAGGTAATTGACAAATTTTATACTCTTGCTACGGAATGGCAGAGTGAAGTTGGGGGAATGTCTTCGACAGCTCAAATGTCTCAGCATCCTGCATATCAGGAAATTATTAATATGGGTTCTCAAGTCGTGCCGCTGTTGCTATCGGAACTGAAAAAAAATTCCCTTTACTGGTTAGCTGCATTGAATGAAATTACAGGTGAAAATCCCATTAAACCGGAACAAAGGGGAAGGGTAAAACAGATTGCATCAGCTTGGATAGAGTGGGGTAAAGATCGAGGCTACGCGACTATTAGCAACATCGAGCCAACCTTCAATCGCATCTTTTAAATTAGCCACCACTTCTTCCATAGTATCTCCTTCGGTAATGCACCCAGGAAGTGCGGGAACTTCAGCCCAATAGCCACCTTCTTCGGCGGGATGGATGATTGCTCTAATTTTCATACATTTATTCAGTCATTTGTTAAGGATATTATAACTATTATTAGTAAATACAGGAAATTACAGCCGCACCATGTCTCAAATCGGCGGCTAATTATCTATTATCAGCGATAAGTCAGTCTGGAGTAACGCCCTCGCCTTGCGCGCGGATCGATCATAAGCTGGCATTGCCTGTCCTAGGTCGCAGGAATTCGACATTCAACTCTAGTTTCTCTCCTAGCCACAAAGAATGTTTCGTGTGGTCTGCCACATCGTCGCCTGTTTCAGGGTGAACGAGAATATTGAGTCCCTCACGATTCAGCATTAACCAGGGAACGACTTTGCCAAATTGGTCTGGTAAAAAGGCAACTTGATACATTGCTTGGGGGTGGGGGCCAATGGGTTTGTCATGCCAACGCCCAAGCTGCACCTCAAACTGAGTCAATCCTTCTCGTACACGCGCTGCGGCATCGCGATTATCAGCGTCGAAGTAAATATGTCCATGAAAACCAACGATTTTGAGGGTGTCTTCTTTCATCATTTTCAGTGGATTATTGAGCAGAGATAAACAATTTTATATTAGCTTAACTTGCTGGATATTTTATTCACTCCTGTAAACTCCTTAAGTTGATATGTCCTCAGTCTTTGCTTTTTTGGTTTCATGGTAGGACAATACCAGTATACTCTCTGCTTCTCTATCTCCAAAGTGACTAATGATGTCGATTTCATCTCGCATAATTTGAACAATTTTAGATGTTGAGCAATTGCCAACACGGAGATAAATAAATTTGGGAGGATGACCGTAAAGTAAACTCCGTTGATGAAAGTCAGAATCTTTGGAAACAATCACAAAATCATTTGCCTTTGCATATTCCCAAATTTCTGCATCATCAGTATTTGTCAGTCCTAGGGTCTTGACATGAGCAGAATCGGGATACAAACCGATAATTCTCTGAAGAATTCGGTCTGAGAGGTTTTCGTCCAACAGTAGTTTCACAGGGATGCCACAAATAACTTTTTTTCACGATCTGCGGCAAAAGCAAGGCAGGCTTTGATGTCTGCCGAAGTTAATTCTGAAAAATCTTCCAGAATTTCTGCTTCCGTCATGCCACCGGCGAGATATTCTAAGATGTCGTAGACGGTGATTCGCATTCCCCGAATACATGGTTTGCCACTGCGTTTTCCCGGTTCAATTGTGATGATGTCGTGGTAGTCCATAAAGCAATATTTTGTACTAATAAGCGTAATTATACCTGTAAATAATCCTGGTTTGTTTAGGTCAGGATTTCAGGTTTGAGCAAGTAGTGAGAAAAAAAGAACCCTGTCGTTGAAAGTAGCCAGGGCAGATCAGTTTTCTCATGGTCTGTGGCAAAAGCAAGGCAGGCTTTGATGTCTGCCGAATTTAGTAGGGTTTTCCACCAATAAGACTCCAAAATTGGCGGCAGTCCGATCGACGTTATTTAATTAAATAGGCGTAATTACCATTAATTGTTAATCCCAATAATTTCGCAAGTTTACTAGAATGATAATGCACTAACTCACCTTTCAATGATGTAGGAAAATTTTTCAATGCTAATTTAGCTTGTTTGTAATCAGAAAAAGGAACACTCAATGTCTGTGGGAAAGGATAAAGACTCCAGCATCCGATAACGTGTTTAACAGCTATCATTAATTCTCCTTGTAAGTCTATACTATCGTACCCTTTATAAACTGCTAACTTTTTCCCATAGTAAATAATACAATCGGTGGGACGATACATAGCCAGTGCTACTTCTATTGTCGTTTCAGCCATAGATGAAAAAGGTGTGGTTCCATGTTCTAAAAAATATTGGTTATCGTTTTTTAAATATTTTTCTAACTTTTTTAAAATCATTAATCTCATGGTTTTTATATTACTTACCCATAATAGATGTCGATGCTCGCTAAGTTCTATTGCACCTAATAAATATGCTGCTTTTTCCCAGTAGTTTTGCCAAAAATCTACAATTCCTAATAATGTGTAATTGTCAATATGATCGTGAAAAGTAACCAGAGCAGACCACAGTAACGCTAAATATGGTAAATTTTCACGAGCTTGTTGAAACTCAACATCTTCAATTTCTGAAATTTGGTGAAGAGTCCTATAAAAAATGTTTGAGGATGTTGAGATTTGTTGTGTAGTAGACGTTTTTCCTAAACCACGCGCTTTTTTTCTTCGTTTTGCTTCTCCCATAATGCCTCTCAAATATTCAAAAAAGTTAACATAACACATAAAGTGTTCATGTAACACAACATCAGTTTTCCAATGGTTACAAGGCTTAGGCGGGGAAATGTGCCTTTCCCCGCCTAGCTTTTTTAAAGGGGTTTCAGCCTCTAAATTAAGATATGCTCTTATCCTGATTTAGTAAAGTAACGTGCCTGATATTTGTTGGTCTTCTTAATTAACTGGTTCCCAGGCTCAAGCCTGGGAACGAGCAAACACCTATGCTTTGCGCTTCCGACGGCGAATCAGCACACTCATCACCTGCTTCGGATTGGCTGCACGTTGTAGCTGACTCCAATCGCCGACTTGTGCAAATCCCAGGCGGTACAAGGTGAGTATGGTTTCCCTGACACCCTTGGGCGAACCTGTAACCGTTACACACACCACATCCTGTTCCGATTCTGCTGCTGAGTCGTCATTTGGCCGTGCAAATTTGTTGTCGTCAGGCAAGAATTCCTGTGACATAATATGTTCTCCTGGTTTTGGGTTTTCTAGAAAAACCCAAAAACCCAGCCGCCCCGCATTTCAACACATAGCAGGGCGGCTACAGAGGATGTTAAGATACTCCGTTAGCCTCCAGACTGCCTTGTACAGTTTGGCGGTTAGCTGTCCATTGCTGTTACCAGCAGCTTTGGGCAGTGCAACTAGATTTTTGGGCGACGCGGGCTACTTCCTCTACAAGCAAAGCAACCTCTAACTTCAAAGCGTAGCCGCAGACGGGGGCCTGTGTCAATCCATTTCGGATTTTACCGAAAGCGAGTAAACGAGTAAGAGTGAACTGAGATGTTGCACCATTCTCAAGAACGGGCAAGATGCCCGTTCCACAAAAGATAAATTTTCTTGTGGAACAGGCATCTTGCCTGTTCATAAAAGGCTAATTGAGAATGGTGCCAGATTTAAGATTAAATGAACCGCGAGGCACGAAGGACGCGAAGAAAGAGATACAGTTCTTCCTTCGCGCACTTCGCGTCTTCGCGGTTCGTTCACATAATCAAAAAGCCCTATAATTTCGGTGTTAGCAAAATTAGCTGTTTTGATAAGATCGATCGCACTTCATCCAATCCCATCTCCACATCCGCCAAAATCTCCCCAACAGTCTTCCCACCACCTTGTAGGGGCGGTGCCCCCGTGCCCGCCCTGTCTGGGGGGGGTACACAACCTTGCAAAAACTCAAATTCCGCACTTGACAAATTGAGCAATTGGTAGTTGCAATCAAACACTTGTTGACTAGGCCAACCGTGCATACAACCACTCAACTCAGGAATTGCCGCCAAAAGTGCCTTATCGTCCGACCAATCAATTTTATTAACAGGCTTTTTGCCCAAGAAAAACTCGTAATGAGTGATTTCCGTATCCAACAACTCAATTAATCGATAAAGCTCCCGTTCCGTCAAACCCTGAGCTCTTTCTATCAATTCCGGCGCTTTCCCCAAAAGTCTTTCTAACTGCCAATATCCCGGATTTGAGAAACCAATAAATTCCAATCCCGAAGCGTCAATTAACTCGAACAAAGTCTCGATATTGTAATCAATTTCCTGCGGGTGAACGTACATATCAGCAAAACATTCGTCCCGCTGATTTTCTCCTGCCCAACGCTGTTTCTCGTACTTGACAAGACGGTTGTTTTCTGGTAAAGAAGCAAAGATTTGACGACCGACTTTCACACCATCGGGATAGTCACCTTTTTGGGGGCCTTGGAGAAGTCCGATCGCCCTTTGCATCAGTTGAATTTCCCAGCGTCCGAGCTCAGCATACACAAAAATGTGCATCAAACCACCCTCGGCCAACTTCGCCGCCAGCGCTTGAATGCCCCGGATCGGATCGGGTAAGTGGTGCAGCACGCCGACGCAGTTGATCAAATCAAACTCGCCCTCTAACTCGGCGGCATCGTACAAGCTGAGGTGGCGAAAATCAGCTTCCCGCGCTCCCGATCGGCGACAGCGTTCTTGTGCTACCTTCAAAGCACCCGCACTCAGGTCGATCGCCGTTACCGAAGCTTCAGGATTGAGGTGAATCAGATAATCAGTGCTCGAACCAGTGCCGCAGCCAGCATCTAAAATCCGAATATCGAGTTTGGGCGGCTTTTGGCCAGTGCAAAAATTGTAAGCATCAGGCCAACTCCAGCGCCAGTTGTACCCAGGGGGCGGTTCATCGGACAAAGGATCGGGCGGGAAAGGGAAAGTATCGTACAGCCGCCGCACGGCAGCACTGATATCGGGTGTAGTATCCATAGGTGACATTTGTTGCGCTTGGGGATTCGGGATTGGACTGACAACTGACCGCTGACCACTGACCGACAGCAATTTGATCCGCGCCCCCCGGATTTATCGGTGGGGTCGATTCTTCAATCTAAAATCTAAAATCTAAAATCTAAAATCGGTTGACAGCTTCTGCGTAATAAAACTTATCATTTTTTCTCATATAAGCTCTCTTAAATCTATACAATAAATCTCGACAGGCTTTTTAACAAACAAGGACTGTCAATAGCCCACCGCTGAACTGTCGAGTAAAGCGGAGGCGTCTTTCCAGAGAGCAAGAGGCCGCGAAACAGGCAGAAGAAAATTTTTGATTTTCTTTTCCTTTAATTCAAGGCACTGGCTGCGATCGCCCAAAGGCAACTCTCCTGCCGAGTCTTTTTTTCCACGGGTATGCCGGCGGAGTGCAGCGGAGGGAGTACCCCGTGCCTGCCTTCGGATCGGACATTTCCCCGCAGGCAGAAAGATGAAACCAAAACATTTTAATCTAAGAAAGTAAGCGCGCCCGAACCTCGTGACAGGTAAAGGCAAAAAGTAAACAAAGCAAAAATACCTACTTTGACCTGCATGAGAAGGCAAGGTTAGTCTGGTTAAATGCTGCAACGATTTAGATAGGGAGCTAAGGAGTCTAATGACTGTAAAAGCAAGTGGTGGAAGCTCGGTTGCGCGTCCGCAACTATATCAAACTGTACCGGTCGCAACAATTTCGCAAGCAGAACAGCAAGACCGCTTTCTACAGCGGGGCGAACTCAGCGAACTGGCAAGTTATTTCAGTTCAGGGGCTCTTCGGATCGATATCTCTGCGACGCTGACCAAAAACTCGGAACTGATAGTATCCCGCGCA
This sequence comes from Microcoleus sp. T3_B1, assembly GCF_036700445.1. Taxonomy (NCBI): domain Bacteria; kingdom Bacillati; phylum Cyanobacteriota; class Cyanophyceae; order Oscillatoriales; family Microcoleaceae; genus Microcoleus; species Microcoleus sp. T3_B1. Next base: position 23,399 of record NZ_JAUBOX010000068.1, on the reverse strand, counting down.
GCCAACCGGATTTTTACCGGCGGTTCCCCGCTGGCATTTTTGGAAAGACCACAAGAACCTGCGATGGCTGTAGCAGGTGCGGCTCGCGCCGGATCGGGGAATGTCTCTGAAGGCATGAAACTGGGAACTGTTACCTACGTTGAAGGTCGCGCAGGTGGCGGCAACGGCGGTGGCGGTGGCGGTGGTTTCTTGGGGCTAGGAAATCTATTTTCTGGCAACGGTGGCGGCTACAGCGGCCCAATCCCAGCAGGATTTCAGCCGATCAATGTCTCGCGCTACGGCCCGGGCAACATGACCAAATCTCTGCGGGATTTGAGCTGGTTTTTGCGCTACATCACCTACGCGATCGTAGCTGGCGACCCGAACATTATTTCGGTGAACGTGCGCGGATTGCGGGAAATCATCGAAAATGCTTGCTCTTCGGCGGCCACAATTGTGGCAATGCAGGAAATGAAGGCAGCATCTTTGGGCTATTTCCGAAACAATGCAGAGGCCGCGGCGATCGTCGGACAGTATTTCGACGTAGCAATTACCGAATTCAAAGCTCCCACACCTTCAGACAAGGTGCGGCAGCGCGAAAGCAACGACCAGCAAGGGCTGCAACTGCCTCAAATCTACTTCAACGCAGCCGAGCGCCGATCGAAATTCGTCATGAAAACCGGTCTGTCTTCGGCTGAAAAGCTAGAAGTAATCAAAGCAGCTTACCGCCAAGTATTCGAGCGCGATATTACCCGCGCATACAGCCAAAGCATTTCTGACTTGGAATCCAAGGTCAAAAATGGCGAAATCTCGATGAAAGAGTTTATTCGCCGGTTGGGTAAATCTCCTCTGTACCGTCAGCAATTCTACGAGCCGTTTGTCAACAGCCGCGCTGTAGAACTTGCCGCCCGCCACTTCCTCGGCCGCGGTTTGAGCTCGCGGGAGGAATTTAGCAAGTATTTTGCGATCGTCAGCAAAGGCGGCCTGCCAGCCCTCGTAGACGCGATGGTTTATTCCCAGGAATATTCCGACTATTTCGGCGAAGAAACAGTGCCTTACCTGCGCGGTTTGGGCCAAGAAGCTCAGGAGTGTCGCAACTGGGGCCCGCAAATTGATTTGTTCAATTTCAGCGCTCCGTTCCGCAAGGTTCCTCAGTTCATCACCTTGTTTGCCGGCTACACCCAGCCTCTGCCAGACCAGCACGTTTACGGTGTTGGCAATGACCCCTTAGAAATTCAGTTTGGCGCGATTTTCCCCAAAGAAACTCGCAACCCCAAGAGCCGTCCGGCTCCCTTCGGCAAAGACACTCGCCGCATCCTGATCCGTCAAGGTGCAGGTATTGACAATCAGTTGAGCAATCCGGCTGCTCGCGGTGCTGCTCCTGGTTCTCTGGGCCCCAAGGTCTTTAAATTAGACCAGTTACCGAGCAACTATGTTGCTTCCAAGAAAACTGCCCGCGGTGTCTCTAGCAGCTACAGCAATGCTTCCAGTGTCAAATTTACCGAAAGTTCCACCCAAGCTGTGATTCGGGCAGCTTACCTGCAAGTGTTCGGTCGCGATGTGTTCGACGGCCAGCGCCAAAAGGTAGCGGAAATTAAGCTGGAAAACGGCGAGATTCCGATGCGCGAGTTTATTCGGATGTTGGCGAAGTCTGACGTGTTCCGCAATATGTACTGGAGCAAGCTCTACGTTTGTAAGGCGATCGAGTACATTCACCGCCGACTCCTGGGACGCCCTACCTATGGCCGTCAGGAAATGAACGCTTACTTTGACATTTGCGCCAAGAAGGGTTTCTACGCGCTGGTCGATAGCATCATGGACAGCATGGAGTACAACGAAGCTTTCGGGGAAGATACAGTTCCCTACGAGCGCTATGTGACTCCCGGTGGTTTGTCGATGCGGACGATGCGATCGGGTTCCATCGCTGAGCAAAATGTCCAAGCTCAGACGCCCGAAACTCCTCGGTTTATCGAACTCGGCACTGCGCTCGATCGGGGCGAATTCGAGTTACAAAATAGCCTCGCTCAAGGTGTCAGCAAGCGGCGCGAACAAACTAAGGTGTTCAAGCTGACGACTACTTCGGACAAAGTAGCTTTGAAAACTTTAATTCAAGCTGCTTACCGTCAAATTTTTGAGCGCGACATTAACCCGTATGTTGTGAAGAATGAATTCACGGCGCTGGAAAGCAAACTGGGCAACAATGAAATCAATCTCAAGGAGTTCATTGAAGCTTTGGGTTGCTCGTCGCTGTACATCAAACAGTTCTACGCACCTTATCCCAATACTAAGGTGATTGAGTTGGGAACCAAGCACTTCTTGGGTCGCGCTCCCCGCAATCAAGCGGAGATTCGGACGTACAACCAAATCTTGGCAAGTAAAGGGATTAAGGGCTTTATCAACGCGATGTTGAACAGCGTTGAATATGCCGAGGCGTTTGGCGAGGATACTGTTCCTTACCGTCGCTTTCCGACTCTGCCGGCTGCGAATTTCCCGAATACCGAAAGGCTGTACAATCAACTCACTAAGCAGAATGGTGAGTTGGTGGTTCCAAGCTTTGAACCAGTAGCTGCTACTGACAGAAGCTAACAACAAACTGCAAGAAAATTGAGTTGGTAGGTTGACAAAAATCCCTCGCTATGGTAATGCTGTAGCGGGGGATTTTTGCAACCGCAGATTTTAGGATCGCGAATTAAATAATTTACACAAGGAAAGTGGGGAGTAGGGGTTGGGCTTATAGCCCGCCCTTTCTGGACGGGCGGGACGCCCATCCCACAAGAACCATCAAAATTCTAAGTTATTTAATTCTCATTCCTTAGCGGATAAACGCGGATAAACGCTGATGGGATGATATGAAATGCTAATTTCGGCAACTTGCGAAAATAGCCTCACACCTCAAACCTAACACCTACAACCGAACTCTATCACCTCATAGCTATTACCTAATGCCTACAACCGAACACCTTTAACTAATTAGCTCGATCGCCCGATCGGCTTGAATCAAACCATATCCACTGGCCAAGTCAAATCCAACATCAAAACCGGGCGTGTTTGGATCGTCCATATCCAAAGCCGTTTGCGCTAGGACTCTATTAATGTCCGCTGGGCTTAAGTAGGGATTTGCTTGCAGCATCAAAGCCGCAACTGCCGCCGCATGAGGAACCGCTGCAGATGTGCCCGCGAAATTGGGGAAACTGTCAGCATCTTCCAGAATATCGTTGCCAAAGAACGTCGTATTGGTATTGTTGGGAGCGACGAAACTCGGCTGCGGGCGCAACTCAGGTTTAGATAGACGATCGCCCTTTTCATCAAACAAAATAGGAGTGCCACCAGCCGAAGAAAACTTTTCCAATATTGCAGGATTTACACCGTATTCAGGAGTGAGAAAATAAGAGGCAGCCCCGACTGCTGCGACTCCTCTGGCATTCGCATTGCCATATACAGTTGAACTATTGGTGTTGTAATTGTTGATTTTGAAGGTAGCGGAACCGCCCGCTATATACTTCATTAAACCGGGAGCAGCACCCGATCGCTTGGCAATCATGAGATTGAATAAATTGGAGCCAAAGGAACCATCATTGGAGAATTTAAAAAACTCGATCGGATCTCCTCCCACATTTGACAATGTGCGGCTGCCTAATATTTTTTGTTTGGTGCTGTCGAGCAGGTAAATGTCAAGATCGTTAGTTGAATTAGCCATAGGTGAGTCCCATTGCAGTGAGAGGTCGAAGGAATCACCTGTCTTTAGCGTGATGTTTTGATAGATATCTACCCCAGGCCCCGGATCGAAGTCATGAAGTTCTCCGAAACCTGGCACAAATCCAGCCGAGTTGAAAGCACTTTGATAGCTATGGCGAGCAGAATTACCTGCTGAAGTAAAATAGGAAACTCCCTGTTTGACTACTTCTTCGATCGCTCGGGCAATGATGCCATCTTGGAACATCGGTTCAGATAGAACCCTGACATCATCTACAATGATTTGCGCTCCCCGTGCTGCCAGGGCATGAATTCCGTCAGCTATAACCCTTTCATTTGCTTTGGCGAATTCTAGAGCGCTGTTAAACTCACCGACTGCAGAGGCTGTGTGAAATAACAATTCAGCTCCTGGAGCAATATCGTGAATAATTTGCAGCAAAGCTCTGCCTTCATCCATCGGTGCGAGGGACTTATGGTCAAATTCTGATAACACCTTGACTGTTGCAGGCAAGTCGCCGCTTTCAATATCTTTGGCGGCTCCACCCAGTTTGTTGAAACTATCAGATAACACCCCGATTTTAACGCCGGTGCCGTCTACTCTAAACCGATCGCGCGCTACATCCGATCGCATGGCCCGATCGCCGAGGCTGGTTACAGATCCAGGAGGTTTTAAAGTGAGGAAGGCTGAATTGTCGATCGCGCTGGCACTGGTGTTTTTGATAATTGCCAGCAAATTCCCAGTCTTAGTGCTAATTAATGTACTGTCGCTGTTGTCGCCTGTGCCTTGATAAACGATTAATTCATCAAGGGTTAACCCCGCAGCTAAACCGAGCCGATCGCGATCGTTAAGATTAAAGTCAGTGAGAATATCAGTTCCTTCCTGGGCTTCCAACACGAAGATATCGCTCTCAGTCCCGCCGATTAATACATCTAGCCCCGCGTCGCCCGCGAGCAAATCGCTGCCAGCATTCCCCCAAATCGTATCGTTGCCGACATCGCCCAACAGGATGTCATTATCGCTAAGTCCATTGATGCGATCGCCACTTTGATTGTTTATTGCATCGCTGACATGGTTGAATCTTGCCATCAAATCGTTGAAATTGTTGGGCAGCGCGATCTGGCTTTTCATGTTACTGGCTAGCAGCAGATTGTGGCGATCGAGGAAAGTAGATAAGTTGATATTTACAGGATCGATGTTCATAGAAGTTATGCCAAATTCCAAAATCTTTTCACGCGAAACTAGACATCACTTAGGTGCTGTCGGTGCATTTGCTTTTTAGTCGTTTAATTACGGCTTCATATCCCTAAACAAATCTCTTGGGATGTTATGCGGCCAATCGAGGGGCGGCATTGGGAAGCCATTCTGCTGGGAAGCAGGCTGTTGTTGACACCGCTTTTTGTCGTCATTTAAGCCAAAGCCCATGTTCCAACTGAAATTTTCGTTGCGGGTGGTGCTTTGATTTCTGCGCTCGATTCTGGCGGTGAAAGTACCGGATTCAATGATGGTATTACCGCGTTTTATCTCATAGGAAAAGTCGTTATTGCCAGGTTGTACGGCTAAATAGCTACCCTTGTGTGTGATGTCAAAAGACACTTTAAATCCTTGCGACATTGGAGCTTTATCGTATCCGCGATCGGTATAAGGAGAAGGGTTGCGATCGATCCCGGGGGTGACATTTCTGATAGTAACGCGCAACCCTGGAGCGGGTGGCGTAGTTTGGGAAATGAAGGCTGCTCTCCCGAAGACTAGCTCTTCGTGGGTGCGGCTGTGAGTCTCCATATTAGGGTGGTAGAACTGACCGACACACTTGCCTGAGTCTACTTGGTAAGTTGTAGTGACAGATAAAGTAGTTACTGCACCGACATTGAATTCCTCAGATGCTTGAAATTGCAATCCGGTTTGCAGGGCGGGTGATGGGGTTTGGGCATTGGTAATATCAGACAGCACCGGTACGCTTAACAGTGAAATTCCCATGACTGTAGAAACAAATTTTGCTTTCATTGTTAGGATTGATTTTTGTAATTTCATCGGTTTAGCCTCACAAATATTTGCAATTATCGGCAAGTTTTAGCAAGCAGATAACCGAGCTCGTGTCCGATCGATTACCATAACAAAAACTGTTTGTAGTGCGGACTTTATGCAGCAGGATAGTGCGGGTTAAAGTCCAGAATACGAAGCATAGTTATTGCGGTCGCTCGCGCCTACACGATAGGATACGATAATTTTTGGGACTGGCTGATTTCTAATTCGATTTATTCTCAATCTAATGCAAGGTGTTGTTTGCATCATGTGTACCAGCATCTCGAATTCAGGCTTTCATGTCGATAGATAAACTTCGCGTTACAGATCGATTTTCCACAGAGCAAGTTCGTGCAGGGTATCTGCCACAGCCAAACTGTTGAACTTAAAGGAGTTTGAGCCAACTTCTGGCAGTCGGTTAGAGTCCAAAAAATTTAACCGCATTGCAATTCACAAAATCCGTTTCCTGTCAATAGCTGAAATTCGTAAATTATTTGGTAAGCTTCAAAGGAAATATTGTTCGATAGGTAATTTTTGTAACAATTAATACTTTTATCGATAAAGTATGGAGCTGGAACACGGACTTGAATGGGTCGATCGGCTGGTGAAAAATCGCACGGGCAATCCTCTGACTGCTATGGAAATTGCGCTGCTTAGAGGTGCGTGGTTGGGACAAACCTACGAAGCGATCGCACAGACAACTAACTACTCTGCCAGCTACCTCAGCCGTACCTTTGCACCCCAGTTATGGCAACGTTTATCAACTGCCTTTGGCGAATCTGTAACGAAGAAAAGCTTTCGTGCTTGTATAGAACGCCTTGCGGCCGGACAAATAATTGCACAACAACAGGGACAAGACACAGAAAAACAAAAAAATGCTCCTGTTCTTGCTGACCATCAAGCTAGCCTTGCCCAAACACCAGCCACTGCGATCGGCTGCCTCAATGTGGATCCTCTTTGTGATTGGGGAGAAGCGATCGATGTCTCCATTTTTCACGGACGCACTCAAGAATTAGGCAAGCTAACCCAGTGGATAGTGCGGGAGCGCTGTCGATTAGTCGCCCTGTTAGGGATGGGTGGCATTGGCAAAACCGCACTGTCAGTAAAACTGGCCCAGCAGATTCAAGAACACTTCGAGTTTGTTGTGTGGCGATCGCTGCGGAACGCGCCTCCCCTAGAAGACTTGCTCAAAGACCTAATTCTAATACTTTCCCAGCAACAAGACATTGAGCTGCCTCGATCGACTTACGAACAAACTTCTCGTTTATTGCAATACTTGCAAAAACATCGCTGTCTGCTGATTCTAGATAATGGCGAATCGATCTTGCAGAGCGGCGATCGAGCCGGGCACTATTTACCTCAGTATGAAGGCTACGGACAATTGTTGCAGCGTGTTGGCGAGAGCAGCCATCAAAGCTGTTTAGTCTTTACCAGTCGTGAAAAACCAGACGAAGTTGCGGTTCTAGCAGGAGAAATCTCTCTAGTGCGGGTACTGCAAACGATCGGTTTAAGCGCTGCAGAAAGCGATGGCATTTTCTCAAGTAAGTCTTTGAGCGGTTCAGATGCCGATCGCCAACAGCTTAATGAACTTTATGGGGGAAATCCTCTGGCTTTAAAGATTGTCGCCACCTCGATTAGCGAAGTATTTGACGGCAATATTTCTGCGTTTATACAGGAAAAAACTGCTGTTTTTAACGGAATTCGGTTGTTACTTGATGGGCAATTCAATCGTCTGTCGGATATAGAAAAACAGGTAATGTATTGGCTGGCTATTAATCGAGACTGGGTAACAACTCAGGAATTGCAAAATGATTTTTTCCCTGCGCTTTCTAAAGCCAAACTGCTAGAAGCATTAGAATACTTGCGGCGGCGATCGCTGATTGAATGCAGCACTCAAGGATTTACCCAGCAACCTGTTGTCATGGAATACATGACACAGAAGTCGATCGAAACTGTTTGTGATGAAATTTGTCAGCAGGCACCGCAATTATTATCAACCTACGCACTGTTAAAAGCGCAGGCAAAAGATTACATTCGAGAGGCGCAACTGCGAGCGCTCGTGCAACCTCTGATTGCTCAACTGTTGGGTCATTTTGGCACTCAACAGGCGATCGCGCAACAATTACAGCCAATGCTAGAACGCCTGAAACGAGAACCTCACCTCCGATCGGGATATGGAGCTGGTAACTTAATCAATCTACTATCTCAATTGCACGCCGATCTGAGTGGATATGATTTTTCTGGCTTAACGATTCGTCAAGCAGATTTGCGACAAGTGTCGCTTAAACAAGTTAATTTAGCTGATACCCATTTGATTAACTCAGTCTTTGCCGAATTACTGGGCAGCCTCAATGCAGTTGCCGTCAGCCCAGACAATACCTTAGTCGCAAAGCTCGGTAACGATGGCATGATTTGTGTTTGGCAGGTGGCAACAGGTCAACGAGTGCTTACCTTAGCAGCCCACACTTCTTTAGTCTTGAAAGGTTTGGATTTTAGCCCAGACGGACGATTGCTGGTGAGTGGTGGTTACGATCATCTCGTCAAGTTGTGGGATGTCACAACAGGAAGATGCCTGCAAAGCTGGTTCGTTGGTAATTCTGTGCTAGTAACGATATTTAGCCCAGACGGTAAGCTAGTTGCCTGCAGTAAAGATGGCAATACGATCGAACTGTGGGATGTCCAAACCGGGCAATGTCTCAGGGTGCTTTCAGGCAGTCAGGCTCAAGGTATTGGGTTGGCATTTCACCCTCACAGCAGGCTACTGGCGAGTGCTGGGGCCGAACTAACAGTCAGACTCTGGGATGTCTCGACTGGAGAATGTTTGCAGACATTTGTCCATACAGATATGGTGTGGTCAGTTGCTTTTAATTCTGACGGTACTCATCTGGCGACGGGTGGAGCAAATTCTTCAGTCAAAATCTGGGATCTAGAAACGGGGGACTGTCTCCATACTTTGGAAGGTCACAAAGGTCCTGTAAATGCGATCGGCTACACTGCTGATAGCAGCATTTTGGTAAGTGGCAGTAGCGATGGCACCGTTCGCCTCTGGGATGTCCGGACTAGAAGATGTCTTAAAGTTCTGTCGCAAGGCGATGGAGATGCTGTCTTCGCAATTGGCTGTTTCTCGAACAGTTCGATCGTTGTCAGTGGCAGCGTTAACGGAACCATCAGATTTTGGGATACAACAATCGGGCAATGTACCAGAACTTTGCAAGGAAAGATGATTGCTTTTAGAACCCTCGCCTGCAACAGCCAGGGAACTCTACTGGTTAGTGGCAGTGAAAATGGTCAAGTAAGAATTTGGGATATAGCAACTGGACGCTGCTTGAAAGTTATAGCAGAACATACTATACAGGTTTGGGGTACTGCGTTTCATCCCCAAAAAAACTGGTTTGCTACGTCCGATTTGGGTGGCAAGGTATGCCTGTGGGAGTTTGAGGTAATTGCTCAACCTTCTACTCTCAGTCAAGCTTCAGAAACTGCATTTGACTGTCGTCTTAAGACGGTTTACCAGCATACCCATTGGGTGCAAGCGATCGGCTTTCATCCTCAAAGCGATATTTTAGTGATGGGTCATGGCGATGCAATGATTCGGTTCTGGGATATTACTACTGAAACCACGATTAAAACCCTATTTGATGGGGGGCATTGGAATGTACTAGCAATCGCGTTTCATCCGCAAGCTCATCTCCTAGCAAGCGTGAGTAACGATCCGTTAGTCAGAGTGTGGAATGCAAACACTGGCGAGCGTTGTATGGCTTTGCAGGGTCATACCAGTCGCAACTGGACAGCGGCCTTTCATCCCCAGGGGCACTTGCTGGCAACAGGTGGTGATGACCATTTGTTGAAGTTGTGGGACATTAATACAGGTCAATGCTGCGTTACTTTGCAGGAACATACGAGTTCGATTTGTTCTATTGCTTTCAGCCCAGACGGTAGATTAATGGCAAGCAGCAGTACCGATCGCACAATTCGCCTGTGGGATACAACAACTTGGCAGTGCCTGCGAGTGCTGCAAGGACACACAGGAGCGGTCATTTCTATTGCGTTTCAACCGCATTGTGATGGCGTTTCTTCAGATCGTCCGCTGATTCTAGCCAGTGCTAGCTATGATGAAACCCTGCGATTGTGGAATGTTCAAACAGGAGAATGTCTCAAGATTCTCCGTCCCGATCGGTTATATGAAGGCATGAATATTACTGGAGTAACCGGATTAACGGAACCTCAAAAAGCAACATTAAAGGCGTTAGGAGCGATAGAAAACCAATTATGAAATTTCAGTAGGTAGGCGTAAATAAACCCGCTTATGTAACAGAATGTAAATAACTCGAAACTTCTGCGATTGCCTTTCTTCGGATCTTAACGAAGAGAGGTTCTCTTCGTTAAGCTCGCTTGTGACTACGCGCAGCGGTTCTGTTGTCGAGCAAACTGTCGAGACTGAGGAAGAAACTCCGAGGTTTATCGAATTGGGCGCTGCGCTCGATCGGGGCGAATTCGAGTTACAAAATAGCCTCGCTCAAGGTGTCAGCAAGCGGCGCGAACAAACTAAGGTGTTCAAGCTGACGACTACTTCTGACAAAGTAGCTTTGAAAACTTTAATTCAAGCTGCTTACCGTCAAGTTTTTGAACGCGACTTGAATCCCTACGTTGTGAAGAATGAATTTACGGCGCTGGAAAGCAAACTGGGCAACAATGAAATCAATCTCAAGGAGTTCATTGAAGCTTTGGGTTGCTCATCGCTGTACGTCAAACAGTTCTACGCACCTTATCCCAATACTAAGGTGATTGAGTTGGGAACGAAGCACTTCTTGGGCCGCGCTCCCCGCAATCAAGCGGAGATTCGGACGTACAACCAAATCTTGGCAAGTAAAGGGATTAAGGGCTTTATCAACGCGATGTTGAACAGCGTTGAATATGCCGAGGCTTTTGGTGAGGATACTGTTCCTTACCGTCGCTTTCCGACTCTGCCTGCGGCGAATTTCCCGAATACCGAAAGGCTGTACAATCAACTCACCAAGCAGAATGGTGAGTTGGTGGTTCCAAGCTTTGAACCAGTAGCTGCTACTGACAGAAGCTAACAAAAAACTGCAAGAAAATTGATTTTGTAGGTTGACAAAAATCCTCCGTTACGGTAATGCTGTAGCGGGGGATTTTTGGTGATGTTACGCTGTTTATCGATCGGCGAGTCCCATAGTCCGACAGGGATTGAACTCCCTGTGTCCTAGCTAAAGTCCTTGCTATGAGGACTGAGGTGGGCGATCGTTTGATTTGGCGCTTCAGTCGGTTTTAACCGACTTTAGCTATGAGACGGGGATTTCAATCCCCGGCGGACTGAAAGCAAAACCCGATCGCCCAAAAGTGCGATCGGGGTCGATCGATGAGTCCGAGAGTCCGACAGGGATTGAAATCCCTGTCTCATAGCTGAAGTCCACGCTTTGTGGACTAAATTGAACCACAGTTTGATGAGACTGAGAAATTTGATAACGGGCAGGCAAGCGTGAGAAATGGTTGGCAATTCAGTATGGTCTCTGACCGTACTGAGTATATTTAGGATTTAAATAATTAAACTAACTGCCACTCAAGAATACCAAACTACAAAGTATAGGACGAAAAGAATATGGGTTTGTTGATCTAAGGATCGCGAATTAAATAACTTACAATTTTAATTGTTATTGTGGGATGGGCGTCCCGCCCATCCCACAAACTTGTGGAAGTTATTTAATTCTCATTCCTAAGCTGTTGTGCATTTAATTTGTATATTGAGGGCGGGATTTCCTGCCCAACCCCTACTCCCCACAAGAGGAAAAATTTATTTTACTATGCAATTTAAATGCGGATTAACTGATTGATTTCGCTAATCTTAGGATTAGTAATTACAGCCATGATTAATCGGTTAATGGGGATATAGCAACCGCCAAGGAGGTTTCTATACTAGCGTGTCTTTTTTATTCAAACTGACAACAAGGATTTTTTGTATCGGAGGCGGAATATGGATAATTTATCGGACAATTCAGCAGAGAAAACACAATATCTTGGTTTATGAACTCGGATATGGTGCAAGTTACCGCCCTTTATATATTCGGTTAACCGTACTAAAATAGCCACTTTGACGCGAGAACATTACCGCCCAATCTTCGTCGTTGATTTCAATATACAAAATTGCGATCGGCACAGACACAGCGATTGCCTAGTTATCGGGTATTAGTGATTTCCCTTCATTCCCTGTAGGCAAAAATTAGGTATAATTGGTGAGTGCGTATGATGATAAAAGTTTAAAAAAAGAATAGCCAGGGAGGGAAGACCCCAACCCCGATAGTGATTAGTCATTACCCATCTAAAATCTAAAATCTAAAATCTAAAATTGTATGGGCTACATCAAGATATTGACCGCAAAATAAAACAGCCGAATAAACGGGCCACTTGTTCTGATTAGTAAAGTAGCGAAACGAATAAGATATTAGGGCATAATGTTGTGAAAGATGGAACAGGGTATGGAACTAAATTTACAGAAATTTTATAGCGCCTGCAATCCCAGCTACACCCTGGCAGTAGCAAATCAAGAAGACAGACAATACTATATCGATTTCTCATCAGTGCGGGGCGGCACAATCGTAGAACAATTGGAGCGCACCATCAGCCGTCTGTCCCCGGATGCACCTACCTGTCAATTATTCACCGGTCACATCGGCTCTGGTAAATCAACAGAATTGCTGCGGCTGCAAGCTCAATTGCAGCAACAAGGATTTCATGTTGTTTACTTTGAGTCGAGTAAAGACTTAGACATGGCAGATGTAGATATCACTGACATTTTGTTGAGCGTTGCTCGTCAGGTGAGCGAAAGCATTGAGAAAATGAAAATCAAGCTGCAACCGACGGGTTTTAAAGCTTTGCTCAAAGGGGTTGCGGATGTTTTTCAAACTCAAATAGACTTGAGCGCTGAAGCTAATGTCCCTGGTTTGGGGGAAATAAATGCCAGCACGGAGGGAGAGTTTTCTCTGGCGCTGGGAATTGGGAAAATTACTGCTAAGGCGAAAGATGCTCCGAATCTGCGATCGGAGTTGAGGCAATATTTGGAGCCGCGAACTAACGTAATTTTAGATGCACTGAATAAGGAGTTGTTGGAGCCGGCTAATCAAGAACTCAAACGCCAAGGAAAACAAGGACTTGTAGTAATTATCGACAATCTCGATCGCATACACCTGTGCGCGAAACCGACGGGGCGACTGCAGCCGGAATACCTGTTTGTCGATCGCGGCGAACAGTTGGCCAGACTAAATTGCCACGTCGTGTATACAATTCCTTTGGTGCTGATTTTCTCTAACGATTTGGGCCAGTTGACCAATCGATTTGGGGTAGATCCGAAGGTTTTGCCGATGGTGCCGGTACAGTTGAGCGATGGTTCTGAGTGCTCTGAGGGTGTGGAATTGCTGCGGCAGATGGTTCTGGCGCGTGCGTTTCCCACAGTGCACCCTTCGCAGCGCTATGCTTTGGTAGGCAAAGTTTTCGACTCTGCGGAAACTCTCGATCGCCTGTGTCGAGTCAGCGGGGGTCATGTCCGCAATTTGCTGCAACTACTGTATGGCTGTCTGCAGAAACAAGACCCTCCTCTGTCGCGGGAAACTTTGGAAAATGTGATCGTCCAGCGCCGCCACCAGCTTACTTTGGCGATCGAACCGGATGAGTGGAAATTGCTGCGCCAAGTATCCGCTACCAAAACTGTGAACGGGGAAACTAAATACCAAATATTGCTGCGGAGTCTCTGGGTGTTTGAATACCGTTACGGCGAGGATTACTGGTTTGATGTCAATCCGATTTTGGCTGACGCCAAAGAGTTTCGGGAAACAGTTGAGAGTTGACGGTTGACAGTTGACAGTTGACAGTTGACTGTTGACAGTTGACGGTTGAAATCGCTCTTCGGTCAAACGAAGTTCACTTCTAGCGGACTAAAGAATAAGGGCGTTATTGTAGCAGGATGTGCTATGAAAACTAACAAAAGTCAACAGTATTGCCCGATCAACAGTCAACCGTCAACAGTCAACCGTCAACCGTTAACTGTCAACAGTCAACAGTCAACTAACAAAAATGATTAAAGGCACTACTAAACTGTTGGGAGTAATTGGTCATCCCGTCGAACATTCTCTGTCGCCGGCGATGCACAATGCTGCTATTTCCCACTTGGGAGTCGATTTTGTTTACTTGCCGTTTCCAGTAAAACCAGAGGATTTAAAGGTTGCTCTTGCAGGATTTGCGGCGATCGGCGTTCGGGGATTTAGCATCACGATTCCGCACAAACAAGCAATCCTACCGCTGTTGTCGGAAGTTTCCCCGATCGCCCGATCGATCGGCGCAGTCAATACCGTATACCTGACTGACAAAGGTTGGTGTGGCACAAATACTGACGTTGAAGGCTTTCTCGCGCCGCTGCAACCCCCCCCAACCCCCCCTTACCAAGGGGGGGCTAAAGACGCGACCTCTCCCTTAGAAACGGGCAATACGGCTATCGAATCCTGTCCCCCCCCTTACCAAGGGGGGGCTGTTGAATCCTGTCCCCCCCCTTACCAAGGGGGGGCTGTTGAATCCTGTCCCCCCCCTTACCAAGGGGGGGCTAGGGGGGGTTCCGATTGGAGTCAGAAAGTAGCGGTAATTTTGGGGAATGGCGGGGCGGCGAGAGCTGTTGTGGCTGGATGCGCTCAATTGGGATGTGCAGAGATTCACGTTGTCGGCCGCAGCGAACAAAATTTAGCGGAATTTCAGCAGAGTTGGGTCAATTCTCCGATGCCCGTGCATAATTTGCAGGTGCATACTTGGGATAATTTGTCAAGTTTAATTTCGCAGGCAGATTTGCTGGTGAACACGACGCCTGTGGGGATGTATCCGCAGGGGGAAAAGTCGCCGGTTGCGGCTGGTGAGATCGATCGAATTTCAGCAAGTGCGATCGTCTATGATTTAATTTACACCCCTAATCCTACCCAGTTTCTCAAAGATGCACAGCTTCGGGGAGCGCGAGCTATTGACGGACTCGAAATGCTAGTTCAACAAGGAGCAGCCGCCTTAAAAATTTGGCTGGATCAAGAATCCGTCCCAGTTGATGTGATGCGCCAAGCCTTGCGACAGCATTTAGGTCTAGATTAATGCCATTTCTTCAAAAAGTAGCTGTAGTTTTCAGAATTCCTATAAGCCGGAATTTGAGGCCCAATTCGCGCTAAGCTGAGAATTAAAATATACTTGCCCCGCAATTTATGAAATTTCGAGCTATCAGCCTTTTTTTTGCTACTTGCCTAATCGGAATTTTTAGTTTGGTCTTCACTCCACCTGCTTGGGCTCTGACGCAGATTAAACTTTCCGACCTTTCTTATCGCGAATGTCCGGCAGAAATGGGAGAAGGAACAGTCACCAGTGGCAGTTCTATGGAAGCTACCTGCTTTTTGATTACTGGGAAAGCTGAAAATAGCACCGGCAAACCAGTTGTCAATGCCGATATTTTCGGCCGCATTTATGATGCTGACGACAATCCGGTGATGCAAAACCGGACTCGGTTGGGTTCTATAGAAGAAGTTCCTCCCGGAGTTAGCGATTTTCAGCTCAGAATTTCGGTTGCCGCCAATCAACGAACACCTTTGAAGCTCAAGCAATTTAAAGCTACAGGTTTTACTGGCGTGGTTCGCCGCTAACGAAACTATTTGAGATTTTAGATTGCTGAGAAAGAGATTTTGGGTTGGCTGGCCGTGAAATTGCGATGCAGTTTGAGATTTTAGATTTTCGATTGTTGAGTGGCTGGCAATTTCTCATTTCTCATGTACGATAAACTCCCCAGCTTTTCAACCGGGGAGTTTATCTAAAAATGTCAAATCTAAAATTTAGTTGTCGGCAGCTAGGTCGGCAAAACAATTTACGCTCGATGCTTAAAAACTTAAGCTTTTCAAACTACAAGGATGTTTGCAAGCTGGTCAAAAGACCAATCAAGAATTCCGAGCCGAATTGCAGTACAAAAAACGCAATCAGCGGCGAAAAATCAATCCCTCCCAAGGGGGGGATAATCGATCGGAATAGATTGAGGTAAGGGTCTGTTAACTGACTCAAAATTGAAAACGGGGGGTCGTACCAATTGATGTTAGGGAACCAGCTTAACAGCACCCGAATAATCATCAGGGCTACATAGATTTGCAGAAATGTGGACAGCGTGGTTGCCAAAAGGCCTATTGAAGAACTCATAAATTTTGCTTGTAGTTTGAGTAAAGTTTACAGACACTTTAACTTAAAGTTTAGCATAGGTCGGGGAGAGGGGGAGCATGAGGCTGTTTACGGGCGGGCTAGAAGACTAACGGCCCACAATAAAATTCACTCTTGGCTTCACAGGCCCGAAAGGCCTGTAAAGCGAGAATGGTGCAAGATGTCAGTAACGCGCATCGATCTGCCAGACTAATCTAAAATTTTAAAGGGATTCAGGAGTCGTTGGCGATCGAACCCTCGCCACCCGGCGCCGGCGCGTTCCCGTTTACGTCGCCGAGTTGCAGCCGCACGTCATCTATTGCCTGATTTAGCTGAGCAATTTTATCTTCTAAACTCAGCCTTGCTACTTCCATACTGTCGGCTTCGAGTTGGCTGGCTTTCCTCTGGCGGATCTTTCTTGTCTTTGCGTCTGAAGGTTCACTCAGCAAAGCTTCAGCAGCGCGCCGCGACAGCACCGCGCCCAAAACTGCACCCACCAAGCCGCCAACAGCAGCTCCGGCAATAAATCCCCCTGTAAAACCCTCTCGATTGCTCATGGATCAACTCAACTGCGCGATATTTCTTTGATTTGTTTATTTTGACACTCTCCCGGTGAGAAACCGGCAGACGATTTTAGATTTTAGATTTTAGATTTTAGATTGAGATGCCCAGCGCGAAAAATCATCCGCAAAGAGAAAGCCTAATGAGCATCAAGTTCGGTTAGTTGTCAGGTAAGGCGAGAATTCCGACTTCAGAGTTAAAGCGGATCATTTCCAAAGATCGATCGCCATAAAGATCTTCAATGTGCTCCAAGCAGCACTCGATCGCGAAATCGTTCAATTCAGTCGGCTCAACGCCGTACATATCCTGAAACACCTCTGAGTCTACCCGACAAAAGCGCGGTCGATCGGCATAAATTCCGCATTCTCGCGTCGCTCTGTCAAAATTGATACACCAACCGTCCTCTCCGACTAAGCTCAAATAGAGCGCTAATTCCTCTTCAGATAAATACTCGTCTAAGTCTGGGCGCTCTGTTGGGTCGAGGTAACAACAAGCACCGCACTGCTTTACGCAACGCCAAGTAGCCATAGTTTGATTTTAGATTTTAGATTTTAGATTTTAGATTTTAGATTCGGAGCATTATGTGGAAAATGCCAAACTTTAGGAGATTGGGGCTCTTCAAGTATATCAATTGCCAGCGCCGGAGGCGGATATCCCGAAGGGGCGGTTCGATTTTAGATTTTAGATTTTAGATTGGGGGACTTTCCGGGAAGGGGCATCAAGTCCCTGGTTTCCTGTGACTGAGAGGTCGATCGTAGTTTACATTTTGTTGAATTTTGTAAAGTTCCTTAAAAAATATGGTCGATCGCCCGGTAAAATCAGAAGCGGATTTTCTAATGCAACAATCTAGACTTAATCACTACAGTCAGGAGGACAAATGGACTTTATAACCGATCTTTTCAGTGGTATGGGTGGTGTAGACTACCAACTCATTGTTCAGGTAGCTTTACTCGCAGCAGTCGTGCTTTCTGGCCCGATCGTGATTTTTCTCTTGGCTGCTAAAGGCGGCGACCTGTAATTATAGCACGCTAGGCGGCGATCGAGAGTTGGGAGTTTTGAGTTTTAAATTATTCAAAATTCACAACGCTTGATCGCCAATTTTCCCTGCTGCACGAGCTTTGTTATCAAATACCGAGTTATCAAATACCGAGTTATCAAATACCGAGTTATCAAATACCGAGTTATCAAATACCGAGGGCGTGTTTAGCAGTTTGAATCAAATTCTCAAAAAAAGGTAGAGATACATCGACTTCTCTAGCATCCTTGCGGGAGTTGCCTAACAAACCGATGTTTTGTCCGGGTGCAACAGCCAAAACTTGCCCTTGAGAGTTGCGAATTCTCAATTCCTCGATCGATCCGGCTGGAGACAGACTGCAAGAATAAGTGCGATCGCAATAATAAAACTCAACTTTTCCGAACATCGGCGGCCTGGAACTAGCAACACTTGCGGGCAGCCGGACACCCAACAATTCTAACTCCACCGATGTCTTGCCATTAAAACTATTTTCCCGCAATCGGTAAGCAATATCAACCCGCCGAGGCAAAGGAAAATATTCGCCCCAACGCCAAGCAATCGCCTTCACACTAGCCGATACATTTCCATCTTGAGTTGCAGTTAGTTTAACGTGACCTCCTTTACCCACAATTTTCTGTTCAGTTATGCAAACATTAGGCGTCCAAAATACAGGAGCCTTATTTTCAATCCCGCAAGGTTCTAGAGCATCAATTTGTCGGTAAATGTCGAGATTTATCTCTGCCAAATTTGCCTGCACATCTACTGAAACCAGCGGTTTTAGGTGTTCCGGCTGCAAACATTGATTGGCAAAAATTGACAATTGATTGCGGAATTGGTCGAGATTCTCAGCCGGCATAGAAAAACCGCCAGCCGCTTTGTGTCCGCCAAATTTAGTTAATAAATCCGCGCAAAAATTCAGACCGTCAAATACATTAAACTCAGGAATTCCCCTCGCCGAACCCCGGACAATTTTAGCGGGCGGGCACGGGGGCACGGAGGAGGATGAGGTTGTAGGGGCGGTGCCCCCGTGCCCGCCCTCATCCTCAAAAGTACCAATAAACACAGGTACGCCGTAGCGTTCCACCAACCGAGAAGCTACAATCCCGATCACCCCGTGGTGCCAACCAGGTTGCACGACAACTAAAACTCGTTCTTGCTGCAAGTCTAGCTCACTTTTCTCGCACCAAGCAATTGCTTCCTGCTCAATTTCCTGGCACAACTCCTGCCTGCGCTGATTAATTTGTTCGCACTGCATCGCGTTTTTAAGAGCCAATTCGCGATCGTCCGTAGTCAGCAACTCTATCACAATTTGAGGGTCAGCCAGCCGCCCCACAGCATTAATCCGGGGCCCAAGCCGAAAACCAATATCTTCAGGCTTTAAGGAATTTTGAGTAGGGGCGGTGCCCCCGTGCCCGCCCGTGAGTTTTGAGTTGAGAATAGATGAACTTTCCCCACTTCCCGGCTGCACTCCCGCCACCTGAATCAAAGCCTGAATACCCGCCAATTGCGAGTGAGGCAACAGCCGCAAACCCCGCTTCACCCAGCGCCGATTAACTCCTGTCAAAGGCGCTAAATCCGCAATAGTTCCTAAAGTAAATAACTCCAGCAGCGGATTCACCAAGCCGCCCACTTTCTGCATATCAATCGCCAAAGTAATCGCCAAAACATAAGCAACGCCTACGCCAGCTAAACCGCGATAGGGCGAAGATTCCGCAATTAATTTCGGGTTGAGAATAGCATCTGCCGGCGGCAGTTTTGGGGGTAAATCGTGGTGGTCTGTAATAATAACTTTGACACCGAGTTCTCGCGCTCTGGCAACCGGGCCGTAGGCTGCAATTCCGTTGTCAACAGTGAGAATGAGAGCGACACCTTCGGAGTGAAATTCTTCTACAATGCGATCGTTAATCCCATAACCTTCTCGCATCCGGCTGGGAATAGCATAATCCACATTCGCCCCCAGCAGCCTCAGAGCGCGTAGCAACAAAGCCGTGCTCGTCATCCCGTCAGCATCGTAGTCGCCGCATATCGCAATTTTTTGCCCTCCCGAAATCGCCTCCCGCAACAATTTGACACTCGCAGCCAAATCGGGAAACTCATCCTTTGGTGCGGGCAAAACCAGAGATTCCGGTTCGATAAACCCTTGCACTTCTTTAAGCGAATCGATTCCCCGGTTAATCAGTACCTGTGCCAGCAAGGGCGACAAACCGATTTCAGTGGCAAACTGTTCGGCTTGCTGTGGTTGAGGCGAATAAATTTGCCACCGTTGGTTTGGCAATCGGTGAAAATGCGGGGGCACAGATGTCGGTAGCTCTTGCACGGAAGCTGAGGTTTAAAGATACATGATTAATCTTACCGAATTAAGTGCCTCAGTCAATCAATTTTAGATTTTAGGTTTTAGGTTTTAGATTTTAGATTGATCCTAAATATGAGTTTTTTGGGTAAAATCCAAAGGTTGTTTGTAGGAAAGCTTTTTTCGGAAGCTCTCACCGCACCCAAATAGGGATACAAGCCCCCGACAGCAGTCGTGGAGACCAAAAAATTTTAGACCAAAGTTCAAACCCCCCACATTTATCTGTGGAGTCAATCTAAAATCTCGAATCTCAAATAGACTGAGGGGAGCTGCAGAACTAAGTGTAGCAGGCATTTGTGCGGCAGGCCCTAGGGCGCAGACTACTAATTTAATGAGGAGACTTGCATGAGTGGCGATCGACCGTCGTGGTTTAAAATTGCATTACAGGTTCGAGGGTCTGTCATTCCCTCAATTTTGCCGCGCGTTTTGCTGTGCGGCGGATTTGGGGTGTTTATTTCCTTCCTGTACTTTTTCAACTTGCCAGTATCCTTGCCGATTTTGTCTAGCATTGTACCGAGTATTGTCCTCGGTTTACTGTTAGTTTTTCGGACAAACACAGCCTACGAGCGATTTTGGGAAGGTCGCAGATTGTGGGGTACTTTAAACAATAACATCCGCAATTTGGCTCGTCAAATCTGGGTAGCAATTGAGGAAAAAGACCCGCAGGATATCATAGAAAAAAAGTCAGCACTGCGCCTATTAGTTGCCTTGGCAGTGGCAATGAAACTGCACTTACGGCAAGAATCAGTCAATCCAGAGTTGGAGCCGTTAATGTCCCCAGCGCAGTACCAAAAGCTCAAATCGATGAACAATCCGCCCCTAGAAGTTGCCTTTTGGATTGAGGATTATATGCACGAGCAGTACGAGCGCAATTGCGTGGATGTTTATCAGTTAACTGGTATGAATGAGTTGCTCAACTCTATGATTGATGTATTAGGGGGCTGCGAGCGGATTTTGAAGACGCCTATCCCTTTGGCTTACGCGATTCACCTCAAACAGCTATTGTTACTTTACTCTTTGGCACTGCCCTTTCAAATGGTGAAGGATTTGGGTTGGGGAACCGGCCCTGTTGTTGCTTTAATTAGTTTTACTTTGTTCGGCATCGAAGAAATCGGCATTGAAATAGAAAATCCCTTCGGGCGCGATGCCAATGATTTGCCTTTGGACAATATGTGTGCTGCCATGCAGCGCAATATGGACGATTTAATTTCTTTATCTCCTAGCGTTCACCAACACCTGAAAGATAAGTAGAGTCATTAATCATTGGTCATTAGTCATTAGTGAACTGTAGGGGCGGGTTCACCAATAATCCTCACAGTGCAAACAGATTTAATAAACCCGCCCCCGCCCCACCCTAAAACTCTTTACTAACGTTAATTTCTAACAATAAACCGCATTAATCCAGCCAATACTAACAATTTTAGATTTTAGATTTTAGATTTTAGATTGGTATCGAAAATCTAAAATCGTATAACCTACGGGTTAATTTCTAACAATTAACCGCATTAACCCAGCCAATACTAACAATAAAGGTGTCAGCCAATCTCCCCACCGCACGTACAAAGTTCGAGTTTGCCGCCGATAAATAGTAGCATCTCGGACTTCATAGGTATTAATTCCAGACTTCCAAACCGTCTCGCCGCGAGGATTTACAAAAGCAGAGTAACCCGTATTAGTTGCGATAACTGCCCATCTATCAGTTTCAATTGCCCGCATCACATCTAGAGCATGATGTTGATCCAGCATTGGGGGTTTGTAATGGGCATTGTTGGAAGCGGTGATCATAAATTCGCCTCCCTTCGCCGCCTGATATCGGAAAATTTCAGCAAACGCCGAATCGTAACAAATTCCGACAATGGCGCGGCCAAACGGCGTATCAAACACTTGTTTAGAATTACCGGGTACTAAATGAGCATCTAAGGGAGAAAGGCGATTAATAATCCCGCCTAAAATTTCGTAAAAAGGGATATATTCGCCTAAAGGCACTAGCTTTAGTTTATCGTAGCGACCGATAATTTCTCCAGTGCGATCGATCGCCAATAAGCTGTTAGTGATACTATTATCTTGCTGTCCGAATCCTCCAACCCAAGCCACAACGCCGCGTTCGAGAATAGCTTGGTAAAAGGAAAGAGTAGAACGCTGATACTCGTTTGTCCAGATAAAAGGCAAAGCCGTCTCTGGAATTAACACAGCATCGACTTTCCTGTCTGCTAACTGTTTGTATCCAGTGGTGTAACCTTCCAAAGCGCGCCCCCAGCCCGCTGAGTCAAACTTAATCTCGTTAGGAATATTGCCTTGAATAATGCCAATTTTTAATGATGTTCCCGCCTCTTGAATTAAAGGCCGATTGTACAAACTCCAGCCTGCAATATGCAAAACTAAAAATAAACCCGCAGGCAAAATATAAGCAACCGACTTCTTCCCTCGGACTTCTCCCTTCTTACCTCGGGCTCTCTCCTGCTTCCATCCATCCGTTACATCCGTTACATCCGTTACACAATCCGTTGCCGAACTTCCTTCTTCCTTCTTCCTTCTTCCTTCAAGAAAAGCTTCGGCGATTAAGCCATTTACTGCTACAAGAGCGGCTGTTACTGCGCTGGGCCCGGAGAGTTGACCGAGGTGCAATATTGCTAAATTGTGCGGGCTTTGGGTATAAGAGAGAGATGTCCACCACAGCGAACCTGTACTCCAAATACTTTCTAAGGCGCACCACAAAGCTGTGCCAATTAAAACGCGAGTTAATGCTGAAAATTTAGAGCTACCCCCCCCAGCCCCCCCTTGTAAAGGGGGGGAGTTAAGAACAATAAGATCGGAGCTACCCCCCCCAGCCCCCCCTTGTAAAGGGGGGGAGTTAAGAAGAATAAGATCGGAGCTACCCCCCCCAGCCCCCCCTTGTAAAGGGGGGGAGTTAAGAATATGAATAGGATTTTTGCCGGGTAAAGTTAGAGAGTTGAGAATTACAAATAGCCACGCCCAAACGGCGACTAAGGCGGCTCCCCAGAGGGTGATGAATGCCCAGCAAAAAAGTGCGATCGCCAAACTCGGCCACCAAGGAACTCCCAACCAAGTCATCGGGTGAATTCCCATAATCCAAGATAAGGCTAATCCGTGATAGCCAATTCCCCAGAGTAAAGGAAGAAGGAAGAATGAAGCAGGAAGAATGAAGAATTTTTGTTTTTTTACTTCTTGAAGAGGCTTTTCATAACTAACAACCAAAATCCAGAGGGGAACTAGGGCTACCCAAGCCAATAGCCAAGCATTTACTGGTGCGGTTGTCAATGCCATCAAAATGCCGCTGAAAAGTGCGATCGCCCAGGCTAATGTTTTGGATTTATGAACCACGAGTTTTTCAAATTTGTGCCTGTTAAATATCGCCACTTTGATGATTGCCAAAAATAATAATTCTTAATCAATATATCAGATCGATCGGGAAGAAGGAAGCTCGGCAACGCGCAGTGTACGAGATTTAACAGATTTAACGGATTTAACTGAGAAGTTGCACCATTCTCAATAAGCTTTTTATGAACAGGCTTTCCGGCCTGTTCCACAAGAAAATTCACTCTTTGTGGAAC
>NZ_JAUBOX010000067.1:1364-44699 GCF_036700445.1 Microcoleus sp. T3_B1 | reverse complement strand
TTGGGGATTTTTCTCAAAGCTTTGTGGGATACCACCATACTCTGGGACCTGTCTGATGAGTGTGCTATATTCAGATTGTTGCCGATTGTCGGGGATTGTCTGGATTAAAAGTATCAGTAATTCTGCTCTACAAATACTAGACAAGTCTAGACATTTGCTTCTTACTTCATCGGGAGCATGGGAGCGGCTATCCCTCGGTAAGCTTTCACGGTTTAGCCAACCGCGATAAATTTATGGCTGCATTTAAATCCCTGTCCATCGAATGACCGCAACTTTCACAGTTGTAAATCCTTTCTTTCAACGGCATATCTTGGATGTGTCCGCAATTTGAGTTAGAGTCGATGGGGAAATCACTTTCCCCACCTCTCATTCAGAACCGGACTTGAGACTTTCACCTCATCCGGCTCCTCTTTGACTGAGCTTTTTACACAAGCACCATAACTACCATCGCTGGCAGTTTTTGTATCATGGCAATGACGATGAAGAAGTTGGAGATTGCCATATTGGTCTTTCCCTCCCTGAGATTTTGGTTGAATATGGTCAATTTCCATAACATCGTCTTGCTTGAAATAGTTTCCGCAGTACGCACATTTTCCTTTCTGCTTTTGGAGTAGCCTTGCCATTCTCATTGGAATTTCAGGATGTTTTCCCAGTCTGGTTCCCCAGTAGGTAAAATCTCCGTCATAAACACTTCTGTTACCTTGAACCTTGACGAACCTTGTGATTTCTGTCTCGCCGTGTTTGGCTAACTTCAATCCTTCGGTCGTGCAGAATCTCCAGTTGTCCGTGCCTACTGTTTTCCAATATCTTGAGAATATTTCGTACTTATTGCTTTTTGGGCAACGACGAATAGCCCATCTTTTTAATTTTTGCCAGACTAGATAATCCATGTTGCTGAATGTTTCCTGACTGACAACATGGGAGTAGTAGTTTGACCAGCCTTTGATAATTGGATTAAGTTCAAGTATTAATTCGGACTGTTTTCCGTTAAGCTGACGGTCTATCACTTCTCCCAGTTTTTTCTGGTGGGTGGCTCTTTTTTCTTTGCTTGGGGTGATGAGCGTATTAAATCCTAGTGGATTACCGTTTGAATTTCTGGCACTTCTATATTTGCCAGTGGGATATTGTCGAATGTTAAAGCCAAGAAAGTTAAAACCATTTTGGTCTTCTACTGCTTCGAGTGTGTGACAGATTCTGGTTTTGCTTGGTTTTAATTCTAATCCCATTTCGGCTAACCATTCGGATATAATTCTCTGACAACCTTCGACAACTTCTTTTTCTTCGTGCATACACACAAAGTCATCAGCGTACCTGATTAGTGCAGTGGCTTTCACTTTGTCTCTCGGTCTAATTTTGTAGCCGTTGACATCCTTCCTATCGATTGATTTGACATACTCTTTAACCAGCTTTTCTAAACCATGTAAGGCTATATTTGCCAGTAAGGGGGATATTACCCCACCTTGAGGAGTACCTTCATCGGTCGTGAAGAGTTGGTTTCCATCCATTGCACCAGATTTAAGCCATGCCTGGATCTGCTGGGTGCATTCTTGGGAAGCTGTTAATCTTCTTTAGCAACGCTTGATGATTGATTTTATCGAAGCATTTAGCGATATCCGCATCCAATACATATCGAGGCTTTTGGTTGATATGTATGTAGATTGCGACTATAGCATCATGGCAGCTTCTACCCGGACGAAAACCATAGGAATTTTCCTCAAATATGGCTTCCCATTCCGGTTCGAGTGCTAACTTAGCTAAGGCTTGAGTTGCCCTGTCCCTGATTGTGGGTATTCCAAGTGGACGTTTTTCACCATTGGATTTGGGTATCCATACTCTGCGAGTTTTTCGACTTTTATCCGTAAGTTGTAATTGTCCTGCAAGTTTGAGACGTGCTTCTGGGGATAGAGATTTAATTCCATCCACTCCTGCCGTCTTCTTACCTTGATTATCTTGTGTTACCTTTCTGGTAGCTAGTAGCTTGGCTGACCGTGAATTTATCAGAGTCTTTTGAAGCCTGCGGACAGCTTTGTAATCACCACGACTTTTGGCTTTGTAAATGCGTGTTTGTAACTTGTAGACGACTCTTTCTACCTGTTTCCAGTTGATGTCTCTCCATTGCTGGTTTGACTCTTGACCTATACAGATAGGGATGTCATTCTCCCATTCCACCCTGAACTGTTGTTCGGTTTTAGACTTATACATTACTAATTACACCTTTACAATCTGAGTCAAAGTGTCTACGTCAGCATATCTTCGATATTACTCAAAGCTTTGGCTTCTTAGACAATCCTTCCCCTCGATTCATGCGGATGGTTTCCTGCTCAGATTTCGACCATTCTGAGAGATTTTGAGGGGTTACTTCGTTCCAAATCACCTTTTGTTTGAATCCTTAGAGTCCCACTTTCCACGCCCGTTTATGGGTAGTGCATACTGGTCAGACCTGCAATTGCCAGCACCGTTATCTTTGCCTTTTGGCTTGGGCAATAACTGTCGTAGCCCATTAAGCATCACGATGGTTCAGACGTGGATTCAAGCCGCAGCTTTACTCATAAATTCATGCTCGATGGTGTTCTGCGTACAGTTCGCAGTTACCACCTTTCTACCCCGCTTTACCAATTTTGATAACCAATCTCCTCAGTAGGGGTAGTGCTGTCACTACTGCACTTGTAGGGTATGACTTCTGCTTTCTAGGGTACTTGCAGTCACATACAAGGTAATTCAGTTGTCATCTACAGGGGATTAAAGTGCGAACTCAATCCTTTTAAGGATTACCCCAGAGAAGCCAGTTATCCCCCGTTTTCACGGTTTCGACTGAACGAATCGCACACAGGTCTTGCTTGATGGGAACCAGCGGTCGGCAACGACGATCTCGCAGCCAAACTTTTTAGCTTTGTATTCTAACTGGCGCTTGAATTCGTGGAATCCGCAGTCAGCTATTACCATACCGCAAGTTTGTGATTCTTTAGCATTCCACAGACATTCAAATCTTCTACTACTATCGTTGCGTGGTTTTTGCATAAGTAAGTAGTGATTTGATGCAGAGTATCTTTTCTGAGGTTTGCTATTTTTGCATGATGCTTTGCTAGTTCAATTTCGGCAGTGCGCGAGATGGTGATTGACTTGCAAGTTGTATGAGGCAACCCTTCGTGAGTTTTTATCCAGCCGATTGTCGGTAACTTTATAGACGTACCACCTACGGGGATAGGCTTACCGCTAGCATCAATCGTGAAAGAGTCGTGATGCCCTTTCTTCTTAAACCTGGGATATCCACCTTTTTTTGAGAAAAATTTAGCAAACGCATCTCCAAGATTGTCAAAGGCGTATTGAGTTATCTTTTGACAGATTTCCGCCTCCTTTATCCACGTAAATTCAGGTTTTACATGATTGTTAAAGAATTTTTTGAGCAAGTATTTGTTGGGCTTCAATCCATCTTTATAAAGGCTGCTCCAAGTAGCCAGTCCCCAATTATAAGTAAATCTCGCTATGCCAGCGTGTTTACTCATAACTGTTGATTGACTTTTGTTTAGCTTTAACTTTGTTTTGATGGATAGAAGCATTGTTCGACCTCAACACTGGATTTCTTTGTTTAACTCTGCCACGTCCTGTACTGGTTTGTCAATAGCATTTTTTAAATTTTCTTTGATTTCCTTGGAGTAATTTCGCCAACCGTACAGCCGACAGGAGAAACAGTGAATTATTGCCATCAGGTCTTCTACTAATTCATGTTGAGGAGACAGTGATTCTTGGTTGGCGACTATAATTTCACATCCGACTGATACGGCAAGTTCTTGGATGAATTCAAAGGCAAATCTGCACATCCTATCTTTGTGTGCAATTACAATTATTGATATTTCACCTTTGAGCATTGACAGCATAATTGCTAGAAACTTTTTTCTTTTAAAGTTTAGTCCGCCACCAATTTCTGATACCCAGTCGTCAACGCTCAGTCCTCGTCCCAAGCAGAAGGCTTCCATCGCTAGCAACTGGTTTTTTAGCTCTGGCTTTTGCCCGCTGGATGAAACTCGACAGTAAACTACGATCTTTCGTTTGGCTTCTACGGGCTTCAAGCCGTTGGCTATCAAGAAATCGTCTTCTGTGTAGAACCGATGCCCCGACAGGGTGCGCTTGGCTGGTAGTTTTCCTGAAACATCCCAACGCTGGAGTGTTTTTACTGACAATCCGAGCTTTTTCGCGAATTCGTGTGGTTTAAACAAAATGGTACACCGTAGCTTTGTCTATAAGTGTACCATTTTGTCTATTTATTCGCTACCTAGGTACTAGCTCCCATCCCAAATCCCAAATCCCAAATCTAAAATCGGCTGACCATTTTTTCATGAATCATCTTCATCTGTGACAGTTCTTCCAGCAGTCCCTGCGGTAGAGGAATTTTCACAGATTCCAGCATACTTTGAATCCGATGCCTCCAATCGTGACGGGCTAAACTCTCAACATAGTTGCGTTTGTATATAGAATTAAGCCTCACCTCGTCCTGTAAAAGTTCATTAATGAATTCAACACTTTTTTGCGGGTCATCGGGCAACTCAATAGTAGCATCTTCCCAATTCATCAACTCATCCATTAGAGGTGTAGTTGGACGCTTCCCAACTACCGCACCGCCAGTCGCAGTACCATAAAACCAACGCAGTGTAATAAACGAGTAAGGAAACCGACGCATACCAGGATAGAGAGTGTCAAATGCCAAGGTGAGTTTGCTATGTCTGAGAATGTGAAATAGCAGCCGAGTATCTGGCTCGTCTCTACGCATTTCGTAAGGCAATTTCGGAAATTCCTCTGCTGTTCTGGGCGTAGATTTATAGTAAATTTGTTCGGAACCAGGTTGATTGAATTTATTTAACAACACAGTGTCATAATGTGAAGGTATCCGCCCGAAGCTTGTTAAATCTATTGAACGCTTGAGTTGACACGAACCCTGAGCGAGAACATCAGCAGCAAAAGGGATCAGGGATACTGGTATACCAAAACGTTTTTTCAGTTCATCTATAATTTCTGGAAGTGCCACGAATAAATGATCTAAATGATAGACATTTTTTGAATAAATTTCCGGTGCCCAAGAATCGAAAATATAAGCGATGACAACATCAAAACGCTCCCTCCACTTAGGTATACTTGAGAGTAGTTCCAGATCGGCTCCTGATATCCCAATCATCAGTAAAACATTAGGTTTGTCTGACAATTGAGGTAAAGGTGGTAAATTATATACACCTGTAGTAGACTTAACAGCTTTACGGATTACTCGACCAGCTAGCGGATAAAGTGTGGATGACCACTGGATTACATCGCGGGCAGATGGTACCAAAAGTTGTGCGTTGCAGGTTCGTACCACAATATTTTCTAATTCAAAAACAGGGTCCCAGGAAACGCTCGACCATAAACCCCGTGAAGAAAGTACAAAAATATTCATAGCTCGATTTTAATTTTATTAAATGATCCCGCACATTATACCAAAGACGAGGGGACTAGGGTAAATTCAATAGTTCTGGACGCAACAATCCTATGGATAGAGGCAACGCCGGAGGGATTGCCCCTACGAAACGCTATATGAACGCTATATGTATAGGCGGTGCGTAAGTCCTGTTTAATTAAATTTGAAATGCCAATTCCCCTGAATCGACTTCCCAATTTACCTAGCTACTAGCTAGCAAATCTAGCCGATCGCACCTATGGCAGCACTTGCAGTGGGTGAATCTATCCCGTAATCAGGGAAAACAATAACACATCTATGGTTTCAATGTCAATATTGATGATAATTTTTTAACAATATGTATTTTGCCGCGCTCGTCGCGATCGCGTCTAGAAAGAGCGGGTTGATAAATGCTAAAGTCCCTAGGATTTATGAACCTTTTCCTTCTTCCTATTTCCCCTTCCCCTTCCCCTTCTTGAGACTAAACATTTAACCACTCAAGGAGTACCCTGGGCGCGGGTAACAAAATCATTAACAAAAGCCCGATCGCCAGCAACCCCAAAAAATCCCGCCGATTATCCAATTCACTGACATCATTCAACGCCGGTTCGTCGTTTAGCGGCGTGAAAAACAAAATAATCGCCCACAGCAGCAAACCCTGTTCCAAAAAAGAAAGCAGCAGCATACAAAGTCTAGCAACTTGCCCGATCGCCATACTCGCTCGCTGGCCGAACATCGCGTGTACAATGTGCCCGCCGTCGAGTTGTCCCACCGGCATCAAATTAAACGCCGTCACGATCAAACCCAAATAACCCGCCACCGCTACCGGATGCAAATCGATCGCAGTTTCCGCATTGAAAGCACCACCCAAGGTTAACTTGCTCAAGAGACTCATCAGCAGCGAAAAATTGGGTTTGAAAGAGTCAAAATTTAACATTCCCGACTTGTCTGACAGCGGTACAATTGTCGAATGATCCAAACCCCAAATTAATAATGGCACTGCCGCAACTAAACCCGCCAGGGGCCCGGCAATACTAACATCAAATAAAGCTCGGCGGTTGGGAATTGGGCTCCGTATTTGAATGAAAGCGCCAAAAGTTCCCAAGAAAAAAGGAATCGGAATAAAATAAGGCAAAGTCGTGCGAATTTTGTAAAATCGGGCAGCTAAATAGTGGCCGGATTCGTGAATTCCCAAAAAAGTAATTAGAGCCAGCGAGTAAGGCAAACCCTGCAGCAACATTGATGGGTTGGACTGCAAAGCTTGTTCAGTAACTCCGGCAAGTCGCGCCCCGACAAGCGTAGTCGTAAACACCGTGATTAGCAGCAAAGCTAAGGCGAAAAATGGCCGGGTTACAGATTCGGTTGTGACAGGAGTTTCCCCTGATTGGTGGCTGGGATTGGGAACGATAGCAAAAAAAGGTTGACCGCTCAAGCTGTTTTGAAATACTACTAAAAAGCGATCGCCAAAAAGCCTCTCCACATTCTCCCGAATCGCCTGATAAGCCGCCTCCGGGTTTGTCCGCAACTGTCCGCGACAAATTACAGCCTGCGGCCGAAATTCCAAATCTCGCAAAAAGTAAATTGACCAAGGAAAACAATCGCGCAAACTCGCTTCTTCTTCTTGATTGATCGGGCGCACGGGCGGTTTTGGCTTTACAGGTTCAGTCGCAGAGTCTGCTACCTGCTCAACAGTTTCCGCCGTAATTTTCTTGCGCCCCAACTGTACCAAAAACCAATACAAAAAAGGGCAAACCAGAAAAGGTATAATTACCAACTCCGGCGGTACAGTTTTGCTGGTGCCGTACACTAACATCCAACCACTCCAAATCAGCGCGGGCGCCATCATTACCAGCCACAGCAGCCATATCGGAGTCCTGGTGATGCGGCTGGTGCCGTTCTGCAACAAGAAGTACGATATCAGCCCCAATACGAACAACCATAGTAAAAAGAACATAATATTTATCCCATTCCCTTCTGAAATACTTCCTTGAAACAACAGAGTTCAGTCTCCAAACAACCCAGGCCCGTGCTCGACAATATCCTGGCTTTCCCCCCTAACCGGGATACCCTGGGTGCAACAGCCTATTTCATTGTAGAAAACCAAACTAACATCCTGGTGGATTGTCCCGCTTGGGATGAGATTAACCAAACATTTTTGCGGGAACACGGCGGCGTGCGACTGCTGTTTCTCACCCACCGTGGCGCTATCGCCCAGGCGCGGGAGATTCAGGAAGCCACGGGGTGCGAGATCCTGATTCAAGAACAGGAAGCTTATTTACTGCCGGGTTTGAAGGTGACGGTTTTTGAGCGTGAATTTGTTGTGAGCGATCGAATGAAAGCATTTTGGACTCCTGGCCATTCTCCTGGTTCCTCTTGCCTTTATCATAGTGGCAGCGGTGGAGTGCTGTTTTCGGGCAGACACTTGCTTCCCAACCTCGAAGGTGCCCCAGTACCGCTGTTGACGGCAAAAACTTTTCACTGGCCTAGGCAAATTAACAGCGTCAAGTCAATTATCGATCGATTTTCGCCGGAAACTTTACAGTATATTTGTCCCGGTGCAAATACTGGTTTTTTGCGGGGAAAAGGATCGATCGATCGAGCTTTTGAGAAATTAGCCAATCTGGATTTAGCTGTTTGTTTGCAGTCAAAACCTGAACCCTAAATGTATGCTACAAAATCAAAAAATGATCTGACGCGCTAATTATAGCGGTAAGGTGCGCCTAAGCTGTTGTGCATTTAAATTGTATATTTCGAGTCCCGATCAAAAATCGTCAAATCCTCTCCCCCTCTCCCCTTCTCCCCCTCTCCCTCTCTAGTACCATAGGCAATCTAGATGCAACACAGCTTAGCGCACCCTACATTATTCTTCAGTCACTTAGAAAGGAAGTTTGTTGGTGAAGTAGCGGTTGAAACCGCCGATTCTTACCGTGGAAAAAACTGTGGAAAAAACCGAAAAACAAAAAATGCTTGCCGGCGAATTGTATTTAGCTGCCGATGAGCAATTAATTTTAGATCGCCAGCGAGCCCGCCGCCTCGCCAGAACTTACAATTCAACCCGCGAAGACGAACCAGACAAACGGTTAGAAATTCTCGCCGAATGGTTCGGTGCAGTTGGCCCAAAAGTTGAAATCGAGCCACCTTTCTACTGCGACTACGGCAGTAATATTTATGCGGGAAACGGATTGTATATGAATTTTGGCTGCGTGATTCTCGACTGCAATCGAGTTAATATTGGCGAAAATTTATTGTGCGGGCCCAACGTACAAATTTACACCGCTTTTCACCCCACAGACCCGGAAATGAGAATTTCTGGCCTAGAACTCGCCGCTGAAATTAATATTGGCAATAATGTTTGGATTGGCGGCGGCAGTATTATTTGTCCAGGAGTCACTATTGGCGACAATAGCACGATCGGCGCAGGCAGTGTTGTTGTCAAAGATATTCCCGCAAACGTTGTGGCGGCGGGGAATCCTTGCCGAATCATCCGGCATCTACCTTGATGTGGTACGATCGACACAATCGTGCGATCGGCTCCTTGGAGCTTAACCAAAAAATTTTAGGTATTAGAACAGCCGGTTTAAGATTTTTCACGTAAAATCCCCGAAAAAAACCGTGCAATAAATCTCAAATCTAAAATCTAAAATCGCTTAATATCAAATCCGTTAGCATCGGAATAGTAAATTCGAGTTCACGGTTGACTGTTGACAGTGAACAGTCAACAGTCAACAGTCAACAGCCAACATCATTCCGGTGTTACCGGAAATGATATAATTTCTCGTTCCCGGTTTCCACACTACCAAGCTTTTCTTATGACGACTGCAACAGTTTATCCCAACGCTCCTGATCTCGGCACCGACGACTACATAGCAGTCGGTGTAGCTACCTGCTTCATCAAAGAAGAAGGCGAAGTTTTTGAAGTGCAAGTAATCGAAGCTATTCCCTCAGCAGCTTTAGAAGCAATTGTGAAGGGAATTCCCACATCCTATTTAATGGTTTGCGGGACGACTTTGGGAGCAGTGCTCGACGGCGAAACACCCAAAATGTTGCCAGAATTCCCGACATCCGCTCAGTTTAGCGAAGAATTTGGCTTTCGGGCGATCGCTGCTGCCCGCACTTACAAAATCCGCCCCCAAGCTCAACTTCACATTCCCTTGGGAACAGTTCGCAACGACTTTACTTATTCCTTAGAACGCAAAAGGGTGCTCAACTCCGAGCGCATCATTCGCACTGAAGACAATGTGAAACAGCACGAACACACTCACAAGGTTCTTTAAACAAATCCCGCAACTGGGGCAATTTAGCAGTGCCTCAGCCAGCGGATGCACGGAAAATAGTTTTGATTGTTGAGATGTAAATTAAAGATTTAACAAGTTTTTCCTTCATTAATAATGAACGAAAAACTTTTAATATTTCGTTATTAAGCAATACTGCGGACAGTTTTTGATTACCAACCGTAGAATAACGGTTTCAAGGCGATCGCGTACTCGAAATACCAACCGAAAATCAAGGGTTTCAGACTACGAACTAAAAACAGTCTGGACTATTGATTAATACACACACCAAACATCTCAACCTAAAATGTCTACTGCTCACATCACCTAAATAACATAAATTATTAACGACTGTAAACAAAAATTAAGTAGTTGATAAACTTTTTTAATTGGTCAAAAATGTGGTATGATATTATTCCTGTTTAACAAAGTGATATCAAATCGGGTAGCCTCGGAATTAATATTACCCACCGCTAGGACACGGCAGTGCCGTGTCCCTACAATTAATCTGGGTAGGGAAACGGCACTGCCGTGTCCTTTATATCATTTCGGTGCAACCGGAAACGAGAGGATCTGCTCGGGGGGAAAAAATTAAAAAATCCCCGCAATTATTGAATGCTAGTAGTTTAAGACGACTGGCAGGCGGGCGAGTAGATAGTAGGTGAGCTAAGGATTTCAATCTCACAAATTGGTCAAACCATGCGAAGCTTTGCGAGAGTAAAGTGGTGGAAATTAACTCAACTATTGCCAGCGGGATTAAAGGGCGAATACCATCTTGGGTATCAAACTGCGCTCTTAATTTTGGGGGGAACAATTCTGGCAGCTAGCATTACGGGTTGTATCAGCTATCAAAGCGTTCGCCGCTTGATTATCACCAAAAGCGAGCGAAATGCTTTGTTAGAAGTTAGGGAGCGGGCAAACAAGATCGATCGCTGGCTCGGCACTAGAAAGGCTGAGATCGAAATCCTCGCCCACACTCCTCCCGTTCGTTCGATGAATTGGTCAGTGGCACAGCCTTATTTAAAATCGGAAGTAAATCGACTGCAAGAATTCCAGCACTTGGCATTAATTGATCCCGACGGTTCTTATTTCACCACAAAAGTGGGCAGATCCTTGATTAATGTTAGCGACCGCCAACACTTCAAAAAGGCAATGGCTGGGGAAGTCTATGTTTCAGATCCTACCATTTCTCGCACGCTCAAAAAACCAAGAAGGATTGTTCCCATTTCGGCTCCAGTGTGGTCAAGTTCGGTAAATTCTCTTGATAAAACAACCGAAAAGCCGATCGGAGTAATGAACGGCGTCATTAGCATGGATCGAATTGCCGAAGTAGTAGGAAAGCTGGAATATGGGGCAGGAACTTACGCTTTTGTTCTCAATTCTCAAGGAGTGCCAATTGTCCATCCCGACGCTCGATTAATCGGAAATATCCACAAGCCGGCTCCGAGTCTTTTAGAGTCCGCAGATGCTAATTTGGCGAATGTAGCGCGGGAGATGGTTTATCAAAAAACGGGCATTGTGCTGACTCAAATCAACGACGCCAGAGTTTATGTTGCCTATCTTCCTTTAGAACAAGCTGAATGGTCGATCGCCGTTGTAATTCCCCGCGACAATCTCGAAAAAGAACTCCTTCCTTTCAAGATACTAGCAGTAGCCGCCGGCGTACTTGCCGCCGCAGCTATTTTCGCAACAATGGTGGCGCTCAAGCTGTTTGTCCTAAATGGCATTCGCAGTCGCACAGAAGCCCTTCTCCACCGCTTGACCGGCCGCATTCGCGCTTGCTTGGGCCTCGATCGCATCCTCCAAACTACAGTAGACGAACTCGGTACTTTACTGAAGCTCGATCGAGCAATTTTCGCATGGTACGACCCCCGACAAGATACTTTAGAATTTGGCTGGGAATATTGCCGGGAAGGTTTGCCGGGGCGCTTGGGAATCTTTGGTGTTCCAGGAGGGCCCTCTGGAGATTTAGCTGCACGGCTTCACCGCTGCGAAACGATACTGCTACATAAAACCGCCGCCCCTGATGCCACAGCGTCTGAGGAACACGCCCATATCGAACTCACAAATCGTCACTACGCAGCAGTACCCGTACTAACTCAGAATCATCGGCTTGGATATCTGTTTGCCTGTGCAAAGCGCCGGTTTGCGACTCCCGACGAGGTGGAAGTTTTGGAAGCAATTGCAGACTCGCTGGCGATCGCAATTTCCCAATCCCAACTCCACGGGCAAATTCAAGAAGAAATCCAACTTTTGGAAGAAGTATTAGCCAAACTCATAATCACCGAAGAGCATTTAGTACAAAGCGAAAAAATTACAATTGTGGGTCAACTAGCCTCCGAAGTTGCTCAGGAAATTAATAACCCGATTAACTTTATTTACGGCCGCCTGATTCACCTCAATGATTATATCAAAGATTTGCTTAGTATAATTCGCCTCTATCGAGAACAATATCCTGAGCCTGTGCCACGAATTGCCAAAAAAATAGAGCGTTGCGACCTAGATTTTATCAGCAAAGAGTTGCCACAAATCCTCAATTTTTTGAAAATAGGAGCCGATGGCATTCGCCAGATAGTCCTGGCTTTGAGGAAATTTTCACTTCCTGACGAAGCCAACAAAGAACACGCCAACGTTAATGAGAGCATCGACAATCTTTTGCTGTTGCTGGCTCACAGACTGGAGCAAAAAATATTAGTAGTCAAGGAGTACAACAACCTGCCACCAATTTTTTGTTATCCCGGTCAACTGAGCCAGGTATTCGCGAGTCTGATCATCCATGCTATAGATGCAGTTAAAAGTATTGAAAATTCCGCTCAAATTATTACAATCAAAACCGATATTGTCGAGGAATATAAAGGCAGATTTATTGTTGTAGCGATCGCCCACAATGGCTCAATTATTCCGCCGGAAATTCAACCCAGAATATTTGAGGAGTTTGGTCATACTAAATCCTTTAAAAATTTTACCGGGTTGGAGTTGTCGGTTTGCTATAAAATTATTGTAGAATTGCACGGCGGCCGCCTGACAGTTGAATCTCCGGTTCAACCTCAAATTAAATCTCAAACTGGGGGCGGTGCTGAATTTAGGGTAAAATTGCCGATCGTTTGATATCGCATTTGGCCGCCAGAGAAACCCGTCGCAAATCTTGCTAGCAAGCTGCGCGAAAAGCTTAATTTCGGTTTGTACTGATACCAATTTTTTATGAGGTTGCATAGAATCTGATCCCCCCTAGCCAAGAGGGCGGGCACGGGGGCACCGCCCCTACAAAGGGGGG
This sequence comes from Microcoleus sp. T3_B1, assembly GCF_036700445.1. NCBI lineage: Bacteria > Bacillati > Cyanobacteriota > Cyanophyceae > Oscillatoriales > Microcoleaceae > Microcoleus > Microcoleus sp. T3_B1. The sequence continues at coordinate 31,732 of NZ_JAUBOX010000067.1, read as the reverse complement.
GACAAGATTCCTCTCAAAGTCCCCCTTCTTAAGGGGGATGCGAGGGGGATCGAGATATGTGCAACTTCACATTAAATTGGTATGAGGACTTTAGCCATAAAACAGAGGGCTGAAGTCCTCACTACAAACCTAACGATCATTTGTTAACCCAAATTGCTATGATAGGATTATGGAAATAATAAAGGTGCAACCACAGCAAACAACCAGCCTCCCATGACTAAGACTTCCGCAACAATTAATAAAATATTTCTGTTCATTTTCAAATTAAGCATTTTCACATTAAGAGCGATCGACCAAAGAGCGAATTTTCTTCCACCAAGCAGCGGGCGAATCCTCCGGGCGATACGCGGCATCAAACATCGACAAAATTAGTGGCAAACCCCCCACCTTCGCACTCATCAACAAGTGCATTGCCAGACAAAATACCAATACCACCCAACCAGAAGCGTGTAAATAATACCAAACCCGCGTCAATTCCCCAGCCGGCAGCCATTCTTCCTTAACCATACTGCCAGAAGCGATCGCCCAAGTCAGTGCCAGCAACATCAACGTGTTCACAATCCGGTGCAAACTGTACCACCAAATCGGTTTTCCCAACTGCGTTAGTTTCCCAAAAGAATCCGGCTGCACCAAGCGTTTTTGACCTGCGTGGAAACTGTACAATGCAAAAGCCGGCATTATTCCTAACAGCAACATCTTGCCAAAAGTGCCGTGAATCCCGATAATATCTGCAATCTGGGGCACGGGGACTTTGCCAAACCGCCCATCGTAGGTGTTGTAAACCAGAAATGCGCTCACAATTGCTAAAAGGGCGATCGCAGCGTTAACCCCGTGCAGTAACCTGAGCAGCAGTGGCTGGTACAATCTAGATGGCGGCATCGTTAATTCTGCTAGTTGATAAATAATCTTTTACATAATACAGCTAAGCGCAAATTTTTTCAACCCTCGCCAATTGTGAAATAAATCTGAAATAAAAATGAAAACATTATGATAAAAACGCAATAATATCAAAATTAAGTGTAAACTAAAACAGTCAAGAGGAACACTTTATTTATAACACCTAACACTTTACAAAAATGGATGCAGCCACTACCATCTTACTTTCCTTGGGACTAGCAGCAGATGCTTTTGCTGTCGCTGTTTCGAGCGGTTTAGCAATCAAACACATGAAGGTCAATAAAGCTTTAAAAATTGCCTTATTTTTCGGAGGTTTTCAAGCTTTAATGCCCGTAATAGGATGGTTAATCGGTCTTAGTTTTAGTTTTTTGATAACACCGATCGACCATTGGATAGCTTTTGGGCTGTTGAGTTTCATTGGCGGGAGAATGATTTACGAATCGCTGCAAGGCGAAGAATGCGAGAAAAAGTTCAATCCCTTAGATACGGGGACTTTGATAACGCTGTCGGTGGCGACGAGTATCGATGCCCTCGCAGTTGGTATCGGATTTGCTGTCCTGAAAGATTCTATTGCTCTTGCGGTGACTGCGATCGGATTTATTACTTTCTTTTTAGCCTTTGCAGGCGTGTTTATCGGGAACAAGTGCGGCAACTTGTTTGCTAATAAAATTGAGATATTGGGCGGAGCAATTTTGATTTTTATTGGCAGCAGAATCTTGTTTATGCACTTGACAGAACTGCCATTAGTCATTAGTCATTAGTCATTAGTCAGCAGTCATTAGTCAGTAGTCATTGGTAATGGAATGGGTAATTGGGAAAAAGGTAATTGGCAAAAAGATAATTGGGAATTTTCCCAAATGACAACTGACAACTGCTTTCCTAACAACTGACAACTGACAACTGACAACTGACAACTGACAACTGACCAAAAAATGCTATAACAGCAATATTGCGTTAAAGGATAAAAATTTTGTGCTGAAACTTTACGGCGGAGCCCGCAGCAGGGCCTCAATTGTCAAGTGGTATCTAGAAGAAATAGGAATTCCTTACGAATTCGTCACCCTGGATATGCAAGCAGGGGCACACTTGCAGCCAGAGTATCTCGAAATTAACCCGATCGGCAAAGTACCGGCAATTGTTGATGGAGATTTTAAACTTTGGGAATCCGGCGCAATTCTGCTATATTTAGCTCAAAAACATGGTAAAATGCCAGACACTTTGGAGCAGCAAGCTCAAATCGTGCAGTGGGTCACGTTTGCTAACGCCACCCTGGGGCCGGGAATATTTACAGAAGCAACTCGCGATCGCGAAACTCCCAAGTTGTTAAAACCGTTAAATGAAATCTTCGAGAAACAGCCATTTTTAATGGGTGATGAATTCGGCGTCGCCGACGCAGCAGTCGGGTCAATTTTAGCCTACATTCCGATGATGCTAAAACTCGACCTCAGTCCTTATCCGGCTGTTGTAGATTACATCAAGCGGATCACAGAAAGACCGGCATTCAAAAGTGCGATCGGCGGTAGCTGAAGCAAGGCACTACACGGATTAATTATTCATCTCTCTCTTCTCTTCCTCTGCGGTCTCTGCGGTCTCTGCGGTTAAATCATTCCGAAACAACCGTAAACGAGATCAGCCCAAAAACTCAACACGTAAAAGCAGGAGCAATTCATAAATTGCCCCTGCTTTTAGCAAAATCAAACTTATCTGAATCCTACAGCCGCCTGCCAAACAAAAGCCAGCAGCAAGAAAAATACGGGAATGACCGGCAAAACATTAACCAAAGGCTCAAAAATCGAATAAGCTTCGGGCAGTTTTGCTAAGAGTAATGCAGCTTCCATGAATCAACCTACCTATCCAACACAATTTTCATAATTGTCGCATATCTTCACCCACGGCAATCATGATCGATCGACTCTCGGTGCAAGCCAGTAGGCAAACTCTTCAGTAAATCGATCGGCAAAAATCGCCTCCCGCATCCTCCCAGTAAAGCGAATCAACTCCGTCACATTGTGAATCGCAAGCAAAGTATACCCCAGCACTTCGTTAGCCCGCGCCAAATGGGCCAAATAAGCCCGACTGAATTTTTGGCAGGTATAACAAGGACAAGACTCATCCAGCGGAGCAAAATCGTCCCGGAACCGAGCATTTTTCAAACTCCAGCGTTCCCCACCAACAAAAGCCGTCCCGTGGCGGGCCAGCCGAGTCGGAATCACGCAGTCAAACATATCTACCCCACTCGCCACCGCCAGCGCCATTTCCCGATAAGTCCCAATCCCCATCAAATAACGCGGTTTATTGGCCGGCAACAGGGGCGCAGTCACCTTCACAATCTCTGCGATCAAATCCCCCGATTCCCCCACACTAACGCCGCCGATGGCGTAGCCTGGTAAATCCAAATCTACCAACTGGTTCGCCGCGCGCGATCGCAAATCAGGGAAAACGCCCCCCTGGACGATGCCGAACAAAGCTTGATCCGGACGCGAGTGAGCTTGAATGCAGCGTTGCAGCCAGCGGTAAGTGCGATTTGTGGCCGCCTCCACCTCCTCCCGTGTAGCCGGGTAAGGGGGACACTCGTCAAAGGCCATAATCACATCGGCGCCCAACTGATTCTGAATTTCGATCGATCGTTCCGGCGTCAAATTAATCATGCGGCCATCGCGGGGAGAGCGAAAAGTCACCCCATTCTCAGAAATAGTCCGCATTTGGCTCAAGCTAAACACCTGAAAGCCACCCGAATCCGTCAGCATCGGGCCCGGCCAAGCCATGAATTTATGCAATCCGCCCGCGCCTGCGACAATTGCTTCCCCCGGCTGCAAGTGCAAGTGATAAGTATTTGCCAAAACCATTTGAGAACCCGCCGCCTCAAGATGTGCAGGTGTCAAAGTTTTGACATTAGCTAGCGTCCCCACTGGCATAAATTTAGGTGTTTCCACAACACCGTGGGGAGTAGCAAAAACCCCTGCACGCGCTTGGGTATGGCTGCAATTAGCCTGACATTTAAAAGAAAATTTCGCCTTGTCCTCAGTCATTAGTCCTCGATGCTCGTTAACCGCTACTCGGCCGTCCGTGTTATTTGAGATGTTGCACCATTCTCAATTACTTGTTTAGGAACAGGCTTTTCGGCCTGTTCCACAAGAAAATTCACTCTTTGTGGAACAGGCCGAAAAGCCTGTTAAGCGAGAATGGTGCAAGATGTGAGTGTTATTTAATCTATTGTTGTTGACATCGCGACAAAAAACTCATGACCGAGAATTTCTAGATGGTACCCGCCACGTGATTTATCCGTGGAATCAATCCAAAACCGACAATCGAAAATCCTCAAGCCCCCGAATTTATCTCGCGCAAGTCAATCCAAAATCGACAATCGAAAATCTAAAATCGAATGACCCCGCCCAAAAACGGAGACAAGTTTCCGACAATCGTCGTGGAGGGCAAAAAATTTTAGACCTTAGTTCTACCTCCCAGATTCACGGCGCTGCGAGTAAATCTAAAATCTAAAATCTAAAATCTAAAATCGACTGACCATTAAAAGGGGGAATCATCATCATCCAATTGCAGATCCCAGTTGCCTGAGAGTACCTGATCGACAACCGCATCCAAAGCCGCAGCATTTAAATTCCGGGCGAATTGTTCTTGCAAAGGATTGGAGAGGGGAATTAACCGCAACAGCCGTCCGTCTTGAACCAAGTCAAAATAAGCACCATCGACCGGGGACTGTTTCAGTTCCAGGTAATCAAAACTATACACGTTCAAATAAAGCGCATGATTGGCAATCAGGGTAGAACGGTGGGGGTTGGCGAAGACTTCGAGTACATAACCTTCCCCTTCGCTATAAATCTGGCCATCTTGTATGTGAAGGTAGCGGACACGTCCTAAATCAAACAGCAATCTTTTGATATCGCGTTTGTTGACGACAATCCCTGTATCGATGATGCAAGGAGCAACTACCCTGTTATTCAATTGATCGTGACTCATGGAGTAAAAGCCTCTGTTGTAGTGTATGTTCCCGTCTTGAAAATCAGGGAGTTAGCTAGAATTTTTGGGAAGGGAAACGCGGATCTTGAGTTTAGTCTTTTTAGATAGGGAGCTTTGGGATCGCTGCCGACAGAGGTTTTCCGGGGAAAAGAGCGGGCGACAGGAGGAATGCTCGATCCAAAAAACTAGGGTGTTACAGTCCAATTCTGGCACACGCTAATCGATTGACAACTGCATACCAGATGAAAAATTTTCTATCTTATGGTGCATGATAAATGGGTTCGCTCTACGATCGACTTTTTCCGGAATCAAGGCGCTGCCATCGCAGCCGCAGTCGCTTTTTATACTTGTTTGCCGGTACCGGTGTCTTGGACTTTGGAGTTTCGGGGCATTGCCCGCTTGGCACCGGCGATCGGGCTTTTGATTGGGGGGATGGTGGGACTGGCGGATGTTGGGTTGCAGTTGTTGGGAATGCCTGCTCTGACTCGATCGGCCTTGGTGGTAGTCTTGGGCATCGCGGTGACTGGCGGGCTGCACCTAGACGGGGCAATGGACGCGGCGGACGGGCTGGCTGTACCCGACCCCGTGCGTCGGCTGGAAGTCATGCGGGACAGCGTTACAGGGGCTTTTGGGGCGATGGCTGCGATCGCGATCGTGCTGCTGAAAACTGCCGCTCTCTCGGACTTGAATAACTATCGCTGGCTGGCTTTGATGGGTGTCGCGGGTTGGGGGAGGTGGGCCCAACTGGTGGCGATCGCCCGCTATCCCTATCTCCGGGCAGAGGGTAAGGGAGCTTTTCACAAGGAATCGATTTATTCTCCTTTTGATTTTATACCGGGAGTGCTGTTGCTGCTGAGTTTGAGCGTGGTGCAAGTTGTCTTGGAGGGCGATCGGTGGCTGTTGGCGGTGGGGATGGCTTTGGGGGGAAGTGCGATCGGGATTTTTGCCGGAGCCTGGTTTAACCACCGTTTGGGCGGCCACACGGGCGATACTTACGGTGCTGTAGTCGAGTGGACGGAGGCTTTATTGCTGTGTCTTTTGGCGGCTTTGGAAGGTTGATTAAAAGTAAGATTTTTTCTCACATTTGCTAACAATCAGTTACATTTGCCTTCTGGTGTTCATGTCATATAGAATGAATTTAGCCACTCAGATGTAGGTGAAAAACCTTGGTAGTACGCAACCGCTATATAAATAAGTTGCCTCTACATTATCAAAGCAAATAATCAGATTGGCGTGGGGCTGTAAGCGATAACCAAGCTGAAGGCAAGAATATAAGTGCTTGTAGAAAATTCTACGGGCATCGGTTGATACGCCTTGGTTGAGATCTGATCTCAACTTATGTATTTGTTAGCAAATGTTAGCAAAAAAGTATCGGTTAAATTGTTTCTGAGTTAACGGCATCATTCTGCATCATCCAAACGAAAAAGCTGAGGATTTGCTCGACAGGGGGCAGAGGATAGACGGATAAGTCGATCGTCACAGTTTGGTTTTCGAGTTGGATAAATTGCCATTGAATGCCATTACTCACGCTCCCATAAATGATGGGGATGTTTTTTTCTTTGGCTTGATTGAAGCGTTGAGCGGCAACCATTTCGGCAATACACTGACCCAATCCGCTTTTGAGGTCGGTCTTTTTAGCTTCGACAATTACAACGGCGGGGGCTTCAATTTCTAGGACTTCGGACGATCGCGTCAGCAGAAAATCAAACACTCCATTCAGTCCGACAGCTTCGTCGATGGTGAAATCTTCGCCGGAGAAGAGGCTAATTTGGCGATCGAGAATCCGCCTCACTTCCAGCAGTACGGGATAGATGATTCCTTCCGATCGCGCTTTTTCACTTCCCGATGTAGCGACGATGGGGAGGCTATCATTGAGAGTACCGCTGAGAATGTCTGAGGGTGCGATCGGGTTTAGCGGAGGTATAAAGCGAGTTCCCTCTTGGACTGTGAGACCGAAAGCTTGTTTCGCTTTGGCGATCGTAGTAAATTGACTGTATGGCATGATTTTTTTATTTTACACACTTTATAGGTTTGATTTCGAGCGTTTCAATACAGCGCTTCATTAAGGAACTTTCCTAATTATGCTAGGAAATTTATGTCATTGTTTTTTAATTCCTGAGTTTGATGGTTAAAGGGTGATTGAAACTTTACGGCACTTCCCACACTTGGATTGTTCGCTCATTACCCCCACTAACAATAGTTTTGCCATCGGCGCTCATGGCAATGTATTTACCCAAGTCTGAACCTGAAAGAGTTTTTATCAATTTTTTGTCCGGCAAGCTCCAAATTTTGATGGTTTGATCGCTACTTCCACTGACCATAAGTTTTCCGTTCTGGCTGATAGCTACCAAATTAACTGACCCTGAATGTTCTGTAAGGGTTTTACTCAATTCCCCAGTATGCAGATTCCAGACTTTGATGGTTTTGTCCCCACTGCCACTGACAATAGTTTCCCTATCCGGGCTAATAGCAATGGAATTAACTGAACCTGAATGCCCTGCAAGAGTTTTTATCAATTCTCCACTATACAGACTCCAGACTTTGATGGTTTTGTCCCCACTGCCACTGACAATAGTTTGTCTGTATGAGCAGATGGCAATGGATTTTACCGAAGATGAATGTCCTTCAAGAGTTTTTATCAATTGTCCGCTATGCAGATTCCAGACGTTGATGGTTTTGTCGTTACTTGCACTGAGGAGAATTTGCCCATCCAGGGTGATGGTGGCGGAATTAACTAAGCCTGAATGTCCTGCGAGAGTTCTTATCAATTTCCTGCTATGCAGGTTACAAACTTTGATAGTGCAGTCTTTACTCCCACTGATAAGAGTTTGCCCGTCCGCGCTAATAGCTAAAGAATTAACCGCGGTTGAAAGTCCTTCTATAATTGCGCTAAATTCTTTAGTATGCAGATTCCAAATTCCGAGCTTGTTGCGACTCCCACAGATAAAAGTTTGCCCATCCGGGCTGACAGTCACAGAATTAACGGATGTTAAATATCCTTCAATAGTTCTTATCAATTCCCCGCTATGTAGATTCCAGGCTTGGATTTTATAGTAACTCCCACTGACAAGAGTTTGTCCATCCGGGCTGATGGCAAGGGAAGAAACCAAAACCGAGCCTGAATGTCCTCTAAAAGTTTTTATCAATTCCCCGCTATACAGATTCCAGACTTTGATTGTACGGTCATTCCCACTGACAAGAGTTTGCCCATTCGGGCTGATAGCAAAGGAACAAACCGAGATCAAGCGTGGAGGTGTTGTAAGAGTTCTTATCAATTCCCCGCTATGCAAATTCCAGACGTTGATAGTATTATTATTACTCCCACTGACAATAATTTGCCCATCCGGGCTGATGACAAGAGAATAAAGCGAGCATGAATGTCCTGTAAGAGTTCTTATCAATTCTCCGGTATGCGGATTCCAAACTTTGATGGTGCAATCGTAACTCCCACTGACAAAAGTTTGCCCATCCGGGCTGATAGCAATGGATGTAACTGAAGATGAATGTCCTGTAAGAGTTCTTATTAATTCCCCGCTATGCAGATTCCAGACTTCGATGGTACCGTCACGGCTACCACTGACAAAACTTTGCGCGTCTGGGCTGATGGCAATAGATACTGTATCGGGGGATGAATGTTTTGTAAGAGTTCTCATCAATTCTCCGGTATGTGGATTCCAGACTTTGATGGTGCCATCGTAACTCCCACTGACAAGAGTTTGCCCATCCGGGCTGATAGCAATGGATGTAACCGAGTTTGAGTGTCCTGTAAGAGTTCTTATCAATTCCCCGGTATGCAATTTCCAAACTTTGATGGTTTTCTCGCTTTGACCCCCACTGACAAAAGTTTGTCCGTCCGGGCAGATGGCAACGAAATCAATTAAACCTAAATGCCAGCCAAAAGTATACGATTTCCCTCCCGTCCTCCACAGGTTGTATTCTTTTAAAATCTCTTCCACTCTCGGTTCCGATCTATCTCGAAGCGACAAATATGCAGCTTTTCTTACTTGCTCTGATTCATCTTCTAAAGCACGAATCACCAAATATAAACCAGCTTCTCCATACTTAAGAGCTTCGGAGACAGCGGCAATTTTTTGATAAATAATTGTACTTGCCAAGCGCTTTTTTACACCTTCAATACCTCCCAAAACAGCAGCGTTAGTTGGTATTGAGGATTGACCGCCAAGGACGGCATCGTATTCTTTAGGCTCATTATGATTTTGTGTCATAGCACTTTGATCAGTTTAATATACAAAATTTGATTAAACTTAACTCTTGTTTTTGAAGCTTTTACCTATTGTTCAAGCATTATTTTCAACCAATTTAACAAATAGTAGTGAGATCGGCGTGCGCCAAGACTTTGCAGGTGACGAGAAACCGGGTTTCTGCGACAAATTTCGGTTGAGTACGAAAAATACACTCAGAAACCCGGTTTCTGAGATCGTGCGCTATAATTCCTGTCGTTGGGTGGCGATAAACCGGATTTTTTCACCTAATACCCCTGAATGTCATGGCATATTTTGGTTAAAAACCCGGTGTTAAATGAATGGAAAATGCAACTGCAAATTTTCCATTCATTCTCACTTTTTACGCTTTCGGCTCAACCCAAACAGTCATCCCCTCAACCCTCAAACCTTTGCCGCGAGTGCCGCAATATTGACCGTTAGCAGTAACAGGAGTATCGCCCACATTCTGGATGTGAGCCGTATAAAATACGTCATACTTATCAGCTTGCGGCCCAGTCAGCCGCGCGGCAAATCCCTCAATCCGCTTGGCTTTGCCCCGGAATCCAGCTAACTCCCCTTCCGAGATCCAAGCAGTATCGCCAACTCCTTCAACGTGAGCCATGTACTGCAAATTTAAACCGGCAACGGGAGGCTCTATTTTAATTTGAAATCCTTCCACGCGGCGGCCTTGAGCTTTAGTACCCGCGTATTCTCGATCGCTAAAAGTTCGATCGCCAATTCCTTGAATATGCGCCAACACTTTTAAACCCACAGGCGCCGCAGCTTGCGAACTAGCAGACGGCGCGATCCAAACTTTGATACCCTCGATCCTCAAAGCTTTGCCACGAGTGCCACAATATTCGCCGTTGGAGGACACGTCGGTGTCGCCGATATTCTGAATGTGAGCGGTATAAAATACGTCGTACTTATCAGCTTGCGGCCCGCTCAACCGCACTGCAAATCCTTCAATTCGTTTCGCTTGACCCCGAAAACCGGCCAATTCTCCCTCGCTGAGCCAAGGAGTATCGCCAACACCTTCGACGTGAGCCATGTACTCGACATTTAAGCCGGGAATTGGGGGATCGATATTAATTTGAAATCCTTCGACGCGCCGCCCTTGACCCTTAGAACCCGCGTATTCTTGAGAACCGAAAGTTCGATCGCCAATTCCCTGAATGTGCACCAAAACTTTGATTCCCAAAGCGCCCTCTACTGCCACCGCTGGTTGAATGTCCCTAGGTGCTCCAAAAACAATGTTCCCGGAACCGGTTGTCTGAAGAGACTTAGGTACTTCCACACTGGGAACAATAATCACCTCGTGCATGGGGGCAGAAGGTGCGGGGGATTCCAAAATCTGGATCTGTGGCGCAACTGTAACTTGTTTCGGTGCCACATTTCCTGACGGGATGACAATCACTTCTGGCAAAGGTTCGGCGCTGATTTTTTGTTCTGGCGCTGGTTTAAATGCGGGTTCGACTTTTGCAGGTGCTGCTTTTACCATCTCAGCAATGGTTAATTTGCCTCTGGAAATGGCTACGGCTATTTGTTTGCCAAAAGCGGCGCTGACTGTTTCTTCGAGGATTACCCACTGTTCGTCGTCTAATTTGTCTTGCTGTTCCACCAGGGCGAGGACTGCTGAAACTGGGTGTTTGCCGCTGACTAAGGATTCTGCGTCTGAATGCAGTTGAGTTGGGGTTGATTCGGAAATTGCGCGCTGCAGTTCGCGGGCTCTGGCATGAACTGATTGTAAGGGCGCGAAGTCGCTTTGTTCGCGGTGGGCGATCGCCAATACTCGATCGATCACTTTCAATGCTGCATCGCGAATTTCTGCTTTACCTTCAGAAGCTGCGGCAGTCTCGACTAAGTTTTGAATGTCTTTGAGGGAAGTAATTTCCCCTGGGGCGATCGCGGAGTTGTTTGCTTCGAGAGCTTGTTTTTGGACTGCAGCAAAGTTGCGGCTGTAGGTGGCTACTTCTTGCAGCAAGCTGTCAGAGGGAGGAAGGCCGGAGTCTTGCAGTTGTTTTGCTGCTTGGGATAGGCGATCGGCCAAATTAGCATAAGTTTCAGATAGTCGGGCTATTTGTTGTAGCAAATCTTTATGAGCTAGTTCCATATGGGTCTTGCAGTAAATATTTAACTTGCTGATTATAGACGTTGAGCGTCTTCTGAAGGTAGAAGGCAGTAGTCATCAGTCATTAGTCCGAGGGAAGAAGAAAAATGCTCCCCCTCTCCGACTCCTCCACTCGGACACTCTCCGACTCCCGCACCCAGACACCCGGACACTCTCCGACTCCCCACTCTCCGACTCCTCCTCTGGCATCCCCCATGTGATCGCCGTCACAACCTTGCAAATAATTAGTCACACTCTGCGACTCCGGCTGTCACGAGTGGCCCGTCACAATGTCACACCGATCGAGCAATAGCCGTCACTGCTGATTCTGTGAAAAAAGTTGATACTGAGGCTTGAACCAATAAAATCCGGAAGTGTTATGGTACTAATTCGCGACCTCGCCCAGCAAGCTCTGGCTCTAGGCTATCTAACCCTTGAAGCCGAAAATCAACTGCGGCGGATGTTAACTACCACCAAATATGACTTGGAAGACTTAAATGCTTTTATGGCTTTGCAACTAGCAGCTATGTCCGGAGGAGTGAAACAAGAGTCTCGCGAGCTGAAAAAATTTGAAATCTTTGGCGAGACGGCTTCCGAAACTTCCTTTTAGTAATTAGTTGGCTTTTGATTAGTTGAAATTTAGTAAGGGACATTTCTACAGTGCAGGTTCGTGAAGTTGTAAAACAAGCTATTGCCGCTGGATATCTGAGTTTGGAAGCAGAAAATGAAATGCAGAAGATTTTTTCCTCAGCAAAGTGTGATTTGGAAGATTTGAATGCTTTTATGAGCTTGCAGTTAGCTGCGATGGCTGGTCGGGTGAGGCAAGAGTCTTTGGAAGTGATTAAAATGCCAATTTACCCGGATAGGAATTAATTTCTTGTTCACTTATCTGGCAAGATAACGATTATTTTCTATCCTCAACAAACGCGGAAAAGCTATAATTTTTGGATGACTTCTCTACTAATTAAATTATAAAATATTGGTATTTTGGTTCAATGGGTGTTGAGCAAATTAAATAAAATTGAAATAAATATTAAAATGAATATGTCAGTGGAGAGTGAGGACTTGACTCGTCAAAGGTCAGGCTTGGATGACTAGACCTGTCAAGGTGTTTGCTTCGTAACAGTTGAGCATTATGCTTGAAAAGTTATGTATTGTTAATTCTCTATCAAATGGAGAAGATTTATCGATCGCCCCAAGCAGAGATTTCAAGCGTTTGAGCCACTTTGTAGGCGTTGCATAATTGCGGGATAATTTTGATTGTTTTTTTGTGGAATGGGCTCTCGTAGTCCGAAGGCGTGTATTTTCACACCAGGCGGAACACCCCACAATATATTAGTGTCAACTTAAGCTTTTAGTCCGCCAGTCCTCCCGCTCACCCGGAAGTCCGCCAGGGAATGAATTCCCTGTCTCATAGCGAAAGTCCTCTCAAAGAGGACTGAAGAACTCATTAGTCCTCTTTGAGAGGACTTTGACTTTGAGACTCTTGCTGAAACCCCTGCCGGAATGAGGGTTTAACGTTAAGTTGACACCAATGCCCACAATAATCATCCTCAAATTGTGTAAGGCTCATTTTTCACTTTCTTGAGAGGTATGGCTGGGATGAGGGCCAACAATTTATGCTCAATGATTAACTGGACTTGGTATGAAACAGCTAATATTATTTACCCTCCATCGACCGCAATAAAATTAGTTGGTAGTGAGGATTTTGACCGTCATAAAACTCGCTCGTACTTCCCGTCACTACAAACGTTATAACGGTTATTATACCCACTTTTATATAATCCTTGAGACTATTTCCTACGAGCTCGACGCTCTAACTCTTTAATTACTCTCAGAACAAACAGCGACATTAAAGCGCCAATTAATGCCAGTTGCCACAACCCGCATCCGGCAGCAGTTCCTAAAGCTGCTGACACCCAAATAGCGGCGGCAGAGGTGAGGCCGTGAACTTCAACTTTGCCTCTTTCCTGGTGATTTTGCCGCAGGATTTCTCCGCCTCCCAAAAACCCAATCCCGGCAGCAATCCCTTGAATTACGCGCGCTACAGCATCTCCTCCGTTTTCATTTTTCCCCATTGCCAGCGGCATTAAAACAAACAGTGCACAACCCATACTTACTAGCATATGAGTTCTCAATCCCGCTGGTTTGTTTCTGAGTTGGCGCTCCCATCCAATAATTCCGCCAACAAACATGGCTAGGCACAACCTTAACAGTATGCCTAGCCAATGATCGGGAGACCACAAGTTAGCGATCGACAATGTTTTACTGCAAATAATTAATCCGAATAGCCCAATATTAGCGGAGCACGATGTCCGATCGCAATCTCACTGCCAAATCTTGTTCCGGGCGAATCACGAGCACGTCAACGCTGCGCCGCCCCAACAATACTCCAGCTAAAGCGCCGATCCCAGCGCCTCCTAATACTTCTTCAGTCGCGATCGCTTTGTCGCCGGTAATGCCTGCGAGTGCTGCTGCTGCTGCTGCACCCAAGGCTGCACCTTGCGCTACTGAACCTGTGCCAGCACCTTTTTGGACTCTTTCGGTTCGGGTAATAATTCCTGAATTTCCGTCAATCCGATAGCGTTGGCGGCGGCTGATAATTAACTCTCTGGCAACAAATTGAGTACCACTTTGATTGCCTCTTCTGACAGGTTGCAGTGCCCCGACTATCTGGCTGCCTGCAGGGATTAATACTCTGCCTTGAGGTGTGCGGATGTCTTGCGCTACTGTTAAAGTTAAAGGTGCCGTTTCTTCGCGGGTGACAACTATTTTGTCTTTTTCATAGCTAACTGGAATTACACTGCCCGACGGAATTCGGATGCTATCAAATTGGGAAATTCGTTGTTGGGCTTCTGCGGGAGTAGCTACCACCAGCGGCGCGCTGGTTCCCACTGTAATGCCCAGTGCGAGGATTGCTGCTGTTGCTGAACGCCATTTTTGAGAAGTAATCATATAAATTGTCTCCTTGCTGTCGTTTTTGTTTACTTAGGAACGCACTACTGCTAAATTTGTTTCTGGTTTCGCATTCATCTGATGTTTTGATTATGGCAGGCTGGAATTCTACCAGTTGGGAAGATAAGGTTGATAATCCAGAAGTTTAAAATTTGGAAAAATCGAGAAAATCCCCAATACAGGGGCGATCGGGAAGATAAGGAAGATAGTCAACAGTCAACAGCCAGTTGATTTGAGATTTGAGATTTGAGATTTGAGATTTGAGATTTGACTCCACAGATGGATCGGGAAGCTGGAAAGTAGGTGTAAAATATTTCGCTTGTCAACAGTCAACAGTCAACAGTCAACAGTCAACAATTAATTGTTGAGAGCGTTTAAGGCTAGCAATCCAGCACCGAAAGCTGGTTCGTATCGGGGCGAAATTACCTTAGCTTTTGGGGCGATCGCACTTATGGCCGCTTCAAACCGACCTCGGCAATTTGCCTCTCCACCCCACACACCTCCTACGATCACAATTTCAAATTCTTCTGTTTGGTTAAATAGCGCTGAAATGGCTATTTTTGTTGAATAGGTTAATTCGGCCACAGCATTATTGATAATGCAGTCAGCGACGCGATCGCCCTCTGCTGCTGCTCCCTCGACAATCGGCGCTAAAGCAGCAATTTCTTTGACTCCCCAACCGCGCCCGTAAACGACTTCTACCAATTCTTCTAGGTTATTGAGGCCTAAATGCTCTTGAAATTTTTCCGCAAGCACAGTAAAATCTTCGCGTCCGTCATAGAACTTCAAAGCAGCTTGCAAACCCTGAAGGGCGATGTTATATCCGCTGCCTTCATCGCCTAAAATGTATCCCCAACCGCCGACTCGTTTAGTTTTCCCTTGACGGTTTTGCCCAAAAACAATCGAACCGGTTCCTGAAATAACGGCGATACCCACTGGATGGCCTGTACCGCCAGCAAGTGCGATCGCGCAGTCGCTGGAAATTACTATATTCCTGGGCAGGAACGATCGGGTTACTGGTAAAGTATTCGTCAACTGCAAGTTCTGCACTACAAATTGCACTATTTCACGATCTTTTGGACGCCCGACGCCTGCTAGTCCCAGACCAATTGCTTCTATGTTGAGATTGCCTACAGACTCGACCTGAGCGGACAGAACTGCTCGTTCGATCGCCAATTGGATGGATTGTTTTGCTGTCTCAATTCCCAGGGTTTGATAATTTGACGGCCCTGCTTCACCCCGTCCTAAAACAAGGTGGTTGTCATCCATTAAAAGGCAGATTGTTTTAGTGCCGCCGCCGTCGATGCCGAATACGTAGCTCATGAATAATTTAGAGAAGAATAGAGCAACCCAGATTAACAGATATCTCTCTATTCTACGCTTTGTACAATCAGATTAAACTGAGATGTTGCACCATTGTCAAGAAGCCTTTTATGAACAGGCTTTCGGGCCTGTTCCACAAGAAAATTAATCTCCTGTGGAACAGGCCGAAAAGCCTGTTCTTCAGAATGGTGCAAGATGTGAGATTAAATCGACAGAGCAATGCTAATAATAATTAAACCTAATAATGCTAACCAAACCAGATGGCGCTGACACCAATTTTTGATTGATTGTGGCCAGCCGCCGCTGCTGTAACGGATCGTCTGTGGCACAAGTGGCTCAGCTTGATTGTGATAAAGCGTGCATTCTTTGGCAAAGGGACGCTGCGGGTAGTTGCAAGTGTCGTCTTCGTGATAAATACAGGTAGTGCACAGAAATTCTTCGGGTTTCGATCGATAAAGAGGGATACCCGGATGACCGAAAGCTTTGAGGGGGATTTTGCAGTGTGCACAGGCGAGCGCTTGGGCGTCTACAGGTTGGTGACAGCGGGGGCAATCAGGCATAGACAGCAGGGTGATGGGGTAATGTGGTGGGTAGGCTCATTAGGGGGTTTTCCGAACGCCGAGAATGGGCGATCGCCTCGCCATCAGGCGGCTGGATGCTCCAAAATAGAAAGGTAGGTGTGCGCTGATGTAACTTTAAGTTTACAGATGGTTTCGCAGCGACAGCAGGCGACCTGAGCCGATCGGGTATGAAAGGGCCAACATTAGGAAAAATCTATGGATAACAATAGCAACTTACTCAAACAACTGGTAATGCTGGGCATTGGTACTACCTCCCTGGTGGCAGAGAAATTGCAGGAAGTGAGCGAGCAATGGGTCAAAGATGGCAAAATCAATTCCGAGCAAGCCAAAACCTTTGTGGATGACATGACGGAGCACCTCAAGTCTGAACAGGGCAATTGGGATACGCAGTTGCAGCGGCAACTACGGAATATGCTGCAAGATATGGGAGTTCCCCGACAGTCGGAAATGGATGAGTTGCGCGGAAGGCTCGATCGTTTAGAACGTCAGATGCGGGATTTAGAAAACCGTAACTGGCGCTGAGTTCGATCCTCTTCTGCAAGCTTCGCTAACGCCCGCGAGAAGTTCGCTGCTATCTTGTGATAAGATTGTCACCCGAAGGCAGAAGGCTAAAAAAAGGCACTTATGTAGAAGCCACTTATGTAGAATTACAAACATTCTGACTTCATACTTTTGCCTTTCAAATTATCTGGAACCTGCCCTTTTTTGGTAGAAAAGTTCAGATAACATTTGGTATTTCTTGTTGTACGAGATGTCTTAGATATCTGAGATATCGCGGTTAAAAGTATTAGGAGGATTAATTTTGCGAGGAGTTCTAGTCAGCTTGGGAGTAATGCTGGTTTGCTTTTTGTTTTTGATAGTCGCTCAAATGGGCGGTTCTGGGTCCCAAGCAGTTGCAGCCGAATTGAACAATCTTTTACCCGAGACTGCTATTGAGAAGTTGTCAGCGCAGTCTTTGAATGAAAATAGCTTGCTAGTAGCTGATGCTACTTTACCGGAGGTACCAGCTACTATCGCTGGCAATAACATGACTGATAATACTGAGAAAACTGTTAATACTGAGAAAACTGTCACCACAGATTCAGGTCTGAAATATGTTGAATTGACAGAGGGTAAGGGGGCGACTCCAAAAACCGGGCAGACGGTTGTCGTACACTACACGGGAACTTTGGAGGATGGCACGAAGTTTGACAGTTCGCGCGATCGCAATTCTCCTTTTCAGTTCAAAATTGGCGTAGGTCAAGTAATTAAGGGTTGGGATGAAGGTGTCGGTACGATGAAAGTTGGAGACCGCCGCCAATTGATTATTCCCCCTGAACTCGGTTACGGTGCTCGCGGTGCGGGCGGGGTGATTCCTCCTAATGCTACGCTGATTTTTGATGTGGAATTGTTGAAAATCGCTGGTTAGGTAGCTCAATCTAATTCAACGTAAAACTTTTACGGTGTTTAGAAACCCGGTTTTTTTTAAGAAACCGGGTTTCTGTGTATGTTCTGGTTGATTTACGATCGCTTCGGAGATGCCAGATTGCGAAAGCAGGTAAATTGGGCGTCGAATAATAGTTTGATGATTCCTGTGGGCCCGTTTCTGTGTTTGGTAATAATTACTTCTGCAATTCCGCGATCGGGGGAATCAGGGTTGTAATATTCATCGCGGTAGAGCATAATTACTAAGTCGGCGTCTTGCTCTATGGAATTATGGGCATACAAACCTTGTGTGGCAAAGCTTTCAATATTTTCTACTGTCATATCGTAAACCATTTCTTCGCCACAAAAATTGATTTCTCTCACCTTATCCCAATAGATATCGCTAACAGCTAGCTTGAATATCTCTTCGGCATCCAAAATATTCCCCAACTGATATGCGCGTTCTCGACCAATATCACATTTGTAATCCGTTGTGGCTGAATAACGCATACCTAAGCAATCTTGCATCTGTTTGACGGTTAAACCAAGGCGCTTTTGGGCAAGATTGACTTGAGTTCGCCAAAGTTCATTCGGAATTAAATCCCGATTAGTCTTCCCACTATCAGCATTATTTAAATATATTTTTACCTCTTCCAAACTAGATTTTTTATAATTACCAACTGCACCAATTACATTCGCAAATATTTCTATGTCTGATTTCCCTCCTAACCAAACTTGATATTGTGCGCGCCCTTTTTTACCTTGAGAAATAACTCTGACAGCCGCATTGATGTTCAGTCTAAGCAACAGAGAACGGACTCCTCTGGCTAACTTCTCGCTACTAGAAGCATAATAAATAGCTGGATAAAGACATTTCTTCCCTTTAGTCGGTTTGATACAACCATCAGTTGCCCATAGGTGTCGAAGGAAAAGAGCGATCGATTCTTGCGGTTGGGTAAATACTAAACTGGGAATAAATTTTTCATGGGAAAGTAAACCAAATATTTCTAATTGTTCGAGCCATTTAGTAATCGGATTTTTAATATTGGGAGCGAGACGATAACTAGCGGAGAGATAAACTTGATACCAATCGCGTTCGCGTTTAATGCGGGGATTAATTTTATCACCAAATACTTCTGTAGCCAAATGTGCAACTAATTCAGCTAAATCTAATTCTCGCGTCGTGTACTGAATGGTATGTCGGGGTAAAGTACAACCATCACCAATTAAATGTCCTAGTAAAGCTAATTCAGCATTACCCATCGTCTGCACTTCAGTACAAGGAATTGATCGAGGTGTAGCAATTCGATCGCCTATTTTTAATTCATCTAACCGCTTCCAACCATCTGATGTAAAGAACTTATGATTGCCTGTTGCTGTAATCGAATTTCCCAAGCAAGTCGTCATCTCCCAGACGGGCTTGACTCCAGTACAAAAAGCATTAGTCACCATCGCTTTTTCCTGTTTCAGAGTATCTGAATTTAATCCCCAAACAGCAAAGCCAGATTTGCCGACTAAATCACGAATCGGGACTTCTAATCCACTATCCGCCAAGGTAACTAAACTATCGCCACCGAGACATCCGCTTTCGCGTAAATCAGACATCATCGGCCGCTTGTTTGTCCTGGCTTCCACACCCCGACTCAACTGAGATAAGGCAATAATCGGCACGTTGAGTTCGCGGGCTAAACCTTTAAGACTTCTGGTAATTCGAGATAGTTCTTGCACGCGGTTGTCGCTGGTACCTTCCATTAATTGCAGGTAATCTAGCAAGACTAATCCTAGGGTTCCGCCTTGTTCTGCTTGGAGGCGGCGGACTTTCGATCGTATTTCTGTGACGGTAATATTGGGAGTATCGTCAATAAACAGCGGTAGTTCTGATAAATTGCCAATGGCTGTACTGATTGGTTCCCATTCGTTTTGACTGATTCTACCCGATCGCAATCGGTTACTTTCTATTTTGGCTTCACTCGACAGGATACGCTGCACTAGCTGTTCTTTCGACATTTCTAAGCTGAAAACGGCAACCGGCAATTTTTGCTGTCCGGCGGCGATGTGATGGGCGATGTTGGTACAGAAAGCTGTATTGTGAACGCAGATATCGTTAGCCACAAAATTGTGTGTCTCCGGGATAGTTAAGTCGTAAACTTGCTTGTTTCCCATCGGTTCGATAGAAACTATTTCATCCCAGTAAACCTCGCTATCTGCCAGTTTTTTCAGCCATAAATTATCTAAAGCCGTTGCTAAAACTAAAAATCTTTCTCTGGACAGCGCACGTTTACCAACGTGGATATTTGAGTGACCTTTGATGTCTGCGCGTTTTGCTAAGGATGCCCAAGATTCGTTGCCTTTTGCTAATGCTAGGTATTCCCACGCCTCTACAGGAATCAAATCGCGGTTATTGTGAGATTCTTTATTTTCTAATGCTTCTTTTACTTTGAATAAGGCTACCTCTTTGCCAAAAATGCCAATTTCTGATATGAATGTTTTGATTGATTTTGCATCAGTAATATCGATTTGCCAAGCTGGTCTACGAGTATTTTTGTATTTGACAGAACGCTTTTTGAGGGCTGCAATGATGCCAAATCTCAGCAGTAGATGCTGTACGTGTCTGGCTAGTCCTTCGCTGACAGAACAGTAGCCTAGTTGAGATTGACCGCTGGTAAGTAGGGTTGCCCAGCCGTCAGTTGAAAAGAGGCGGTTGAGGAAAATGGCAACTTGCGATCGCCGCAATCTAAACACTATGTCCGGTACGGTTTTCTCATGAGCATTTTTTCCCATCAGACCTAACTTTTCTAACCAATTTCTCAGGGGATTTTTATGACTTGTATTAATAACATCCATTCCCTCATCGGCTAGGTGTTCTGGATCTACTCTTAAAACTCTGCAAATGCCACTAAATAATTCTTGATTGGGAAATGCTATTCCTTCCACCCAAGACCGGACTAATCGCGGTGGAACTTTCAATTCTCGCGCTAATTTTTTAGAGTCAAAATTTCGTTTTAAAAGGATTAGTTCTAAATTATAACCAAAGTTTTTTATACTATCTGTGTAACTTTCTCGATCGCCCATGACATAATATTCTGGTGCGCGTCTCCCTTTATCGTTAAATCGCAGCTTAAGACCTCCGAAGCTAGTAGCAGCTTCAGCAAAATCTTGTAGTATAGCAGTATTTCCATTGGTGAAGTGTGGCGCGCTGCGTGTCAAACACCCATCGCCAATTAGATAAGCCAATAATTTAACTTCACAGTCTCGGATGGTTTCTTTACCAAAAACATTCATCCTGCGGGGAACAGCAATCTTATCGCCTACTTGTATTTCCCTCAACTGCCGCCAGCCCTTAATTGTTAAAAATGGGTGTGTAATTGTAGTTTCTATAAATCGTCCCAGTCTTGTTGTAACCCGAAATACAGGCTTAATTCCATCATCTATAAAAGCTGATGGTCTAGTTAGGTGAAATTGCCAATCTTCTCCTAATGTTAGTAATTCAGCTTGACGTTTTTGATAGATTTGTTCTATACTAGAAACAGTTCCATCACTTTCTACTATTACGGTAGAGGCTGCTTGGCACTTTCCCATCGCCGGCCTGGCTGCAACGATGATTAAATCCGATCGCTGAAAGCCTCCTGTCATAGCATCTAAGTCATAAAAACCGCACGGAATACCGGGAAGTGTGAGGCCTTCATTGCGATTTTCTAGGTCTTGAAATGTTTGGTTTAATGTTTCGCCGATCGATACTAAATCCTGTTGCGGACGTTCTTGAGTGATGCTGAAAATTTCTTGTTCGGCGCGGTCTAAGACTGTTTCTAGTGGTGTTGCCGTCTCGTAACCTAATTGTACTATGTTGTTGCCAGCTTCGATTAATTTGCGGCGCTGATATTTGTCTTCTACTAAAACTGCATATTGGTCGATGTTGACTGCGGAAACTGTGCGATCGACTAATTGTGCTAATTTAGTTAGTCCTCCTACTTGCTCTAACTGGTTGCGGTCGGTTAGCGCAGTTGTTACCGTCATTAAATCGGTAGGTTGGCCCTGTAAAAATAGCCCTAATGCCGAGCGATAAATGACTTGATGAGCGGTGATGGCAAAAAACTCCGGTCGCAGCAGTTCGGCAATTCGGGAAATAGCTTCGGGGTCAATTAAAATCCCGCCCAAAATTGCTTCTTCTGCCTCTATATTTGTCGGCATCAAATCGCTCATTAGTCAATAGTCCTCAGTCAGTCGATTTTAGATTTTAGATTTTAGATTTTAGATTTACTCTACAGATGAATCTGGGAGCTTGAACAAGATCCTAAAATTTTAGGTTCGACTCTCATGAGCGTCGGGGCTTGTGTCCGTTTTTCCGGCGGTGTCATTAGTTATTATCAGTGTAAGGTTGTAGGAGTGCGCTCTGTCGCGATCTCGCGTTTATACCAGACTTACGCTCTCTCGATCTCGCACTCCTGAAAAAATGCTTCTTACTCTCTGGAGAGATGCTCCGGTTCTCAATCTGCAAGTTAGCGTTATTGAGTTCCTTACTTAGCAGTGCTTAGTTGTTAGCTAATGACTAATGACTAACAACTAATGACTGATAACTCTTAATTACATCGGAACAACTTGAATATCAACTTCGGCAGTAACTTCTGCATGTAGTTTGATTTCAGCTTTGTATGTACCAGTTTGGCGAATTTCGGGCAGAGTGATGCCGCGCCGATCGACTTCTTGACTGGTAGAGTTGAAAATCAGTTCTGCTACTTCTTGGTTGGTGACAGTACCAAAAATCGCGTCTGCTTCGCCAACTTGCTTGGAGATGATGAAAGGCCCAGCCGATTGGAGGGCGGTTTTGCGGACTTCAGCTTGCTGCTTGAGCTCTAGCTGGCGCAGTCTTTCTTCTTCACGGCGGCGCTCTGCTTGCTTGAGAATGCCCGGAGTGGCTTTAAATCCCAGGTTTTGGGGTACTAGATAGTTGCGGGCGTAGCCTGGGGCTACTTCTACTACGTCGCCAGCTTTGCCGAGTTTGCTGACATCTTTATTTAAAACTAATTGAACGCGCTTGGCCATGATCGTGGGTTGTGGGGTTTTAACTGCAACTTTTTATAATAGCGAAGTTTGAGGGGCGATCGCAAGGGAGTTCGGCAACGGATTATGTAGCGGATGTAACGGATTTAACGGATTTAATGGATGGATGTTGAGATTCGAGGTTCGAGATTCGACGTTCGAGGGAAGAAACAGGGATAATATTTTTAAGGGGCAAATTCAGTTTGAAATTACGCAAAACGCGGGTGCTGTAATGAGCTAAATCAACTACAGTGCAATCTCTTACCGATCGCTCAGGCTTTATTTTCAAGGCGCTCACGGGCGATCGATCGCGCTACAGTAGCAACTAACTGGGTCGAATTGATCGGCTTGGCTAAGTGTTGGTCAAATCCGGCTTGCAAAATTTGCCGCTCGTTCGCTTCTCCAGCATAGGCCGTTAAGGCGATCGCCAACAACTGCCGATACTCAGGCGCAAGCTGAGTGCGGATGCGATTTATCAACATATACCCGTCCATTTCGGGCATTCCGATGTCGCTGACGAGCAAATCCGGTGCAGTTTGTTCGATCGACTCTAGCGCCTCAGCAGCAGATGAGAGGGAAATCACCTCTGCACCCGCTTCCTCAAGCACGAAAGCCACAAAATCTCGCGAGTCGAGTTCATCATCTACCACCAAAATTCTCAATCCAGCTAGCGGCAAGGATGAGAGATCGGGACAAGCTGACCAATTGAGGGCTTCATCCTCCTGCCTTCTAGAATCATCATTTAATAGCGGTAATCTCACCGTAAACTTGGCTCCTTGACCAACTCCTGCGCTTTCTACAAACACCGTTCCGCCGTGAAGTTCGATCAGTTGGCGAACGATCGCCAATCCCAGTCCCAAGCCGCCAAATTTGCGCGTTGTAGCGCCATCTTCTTGTCGGAAATGGTCAAAAACATAAGGCAAGAAATCGGGAAGAATACCTTTACCCGTGTCCGTGACTTGAATTTGAGCTTGGCGTGCGATTTGCCCTAATCGAACTTCCACTCTACCGCCTTCGGGCGTGAATTTCACCGCATTTGATAACAAATTCCACACAATTTGTTGCAAGCGACTTGTATCGCCGAGAACTTGCCCGACATCGGGATTTAAGATTGTTTGGATTTGAATTTTTTTAGCTTCGGCTGCTAATTGCACGGTTTCCACAGCAGACGGAATAATGGTTGCCAGATTCACCGGAGTCACATTCAATCTGAGTTTTCCTTGCAGAATCCGAGACACGTCAAGCAAGTCTTCGATTAATTGAGATTGCAGTCTGGCGTTGCGCTCAATAGTCTCAAAGGCTTTGGCACTTTTACTCGCGTTCAGCTTGCCGCCGACGAGCAGTTGGGACCAGCCTAAAATCGGATTCAGGGGCGATCGCAACTCATGAGAAAGCACCGCCAGAAACTCGTCTTTAATGCGGTTAGCTCGCTCAGCTTCCGCGCGGGCAGTTTGTTCTAATTGCAGAACCATATCGCGCTCAGTTTCCACTTGTTTGCGCTCTGTAATGTCGATAACAGAGCCGATATAACCCTCAAATTGTCCCCTTTCGGAAAATCTGGGAGCAGCCGCATCAATCACCCAAGAATATCTGCCATCCTGGCGCCGGAGGCGATATTCCACGCGGAAAGATTCCTGGCGTTCGTTGGCGGTCAAGAACACATTTTTGGCCTGTTCTCGGTCTTCTGGATGCGCCGCGTTTACCCAACCCAATCCCAAACCTGTTTCCTCAGTTTGACCTGTGAAGTCATACCAGCTTTCGCTCAAGAAAGTGCAATAGCCTGTGGAGTCTGTTACCCATACCATAAATGGAGCGTTGTTAGCCATATTGCGGAATCGTTCTTCGCTTTCTTGCAGCGCTGATAAAGCTTGTTTGCGTTCTGTGATATCCCGACAGACAATCACTCCGCCTTTGATTTCGCTGCTAATATCAACTACCGGATAACCGCTGATACTGATCCAGCGATTTTCGGCATCTTCGCGGCGGACAAATACTTCTACATCATTGACATATTCACCTTTGATGGCTCTGGCTAGAGGTAGCTCAGCGTTGGGGAAGAGGGTTTTTTGGTCTGGCAAAAATAGCCCGTAGGTGCTCGACCATTCCTCCCAGGATTTTTCATTCGATAGCTGACCGAATATCGCCACGGCGGCTCGGTTAAACAGCACAAACTCCCCTTGTTGGTTGGCCAAAATCAAACCATCACCAATGCTGTCAATGATTACTTGCAGTAACTTAGTTTGTTCTTGCATGGCGACTTCTGCTCGTTTGCGATTTGTGATGTCGCTGGAGATGCCAATCAGGCCGATGACTTCTCCCGCCTGATTGCAGTAGGGAGCTTTCATTGCCACGAATGTCCGAATGCCATCGGGAGATTCTTCGACGACTTCTGTTTTGCCGGATTCCATAATGCGCCGATCGTTTTCCGAGACTATGACTCCAAGTTCTGCTATTGGGTATAAATCGCGATCGCGCCGGCCAATTACTTCAGCAGCAGGTTTTCCCAGTACGTCCAGCGTAGCTGGATTGGCATAAATAATCCGTCCTTCTCGATCTTTGACAAAAATTGGCGTGGGTGCTGACTCGTTAATCACGTTCAAAATCGCATTCTTTTGCCGCAGTTCTTCTTCAGTGCGTTTGCGATCGCTAATATCGATCCAATAAGCCGTAAGTCCTGCGGCCGCTGGGTAGGCGCTCACTTCTATATACATCTGGAGCGACGGCGAAAATTCTTCAAACTTGACAGGAACTTGCTCGTTAACGACTCGATGAAATTCTTGATATACCATCGAATTCGATTCTTTATCGGCGGGGAATAGCTCCCAGATCGATCGACCTAGCAACTCGTTTCTCGAACGAGAAAGCAGTTTTTCTGCTGTGGCATTAACGTAGGTATAGCGCCATTGCGAATCGATCGCCATAAAGGCATCGGTAATACTTTCTATAATATTGCTGACTTGTTGGTTGGCAGTTTGCAGCGCGAGTTCAGCGTTTTTGCGCTCGGTGATTATTTCGCAAAAAATCATGATGCCGCCAATCTCATTGGTGTTGGTTCGCCAAGGGTGAATTTCCCAGCGCACCCAGTCGATCAAGCCATCAGGGCGGGGAAACTGATCTTCTTGGCAGATTTCGACTGATCCCGCCAGACAGCGCTGGTGGATTTGTTTGAAACGATCGGGCAAATTGGGAAATATCTCGTAGTGCGATCGACCCACAATGTTTTGATCGCCGAGCCCGTAACTTGCCAGCCAGCGGTCGCTCACCAGCATATACCGCATCTGGCGGTCAAACATCGCCACCCCCGCAGGCGAATGTTTTACGAACAGCCGCAGTTGCTCTTCCTGTTGCCGCAGGAGATTCTCCGATTGTTTGCGATCGCTGATGTCTTTGAAAAGTATGGCGACTTTGCGGCTGTGCGGCTCAGGAGTGCGGAACGCCGAAACATCAAACCAGCGGTTCATGGGTTCCGAGCCGTGTTCAAAGCGCAAGGGTTCCCCCGTGAGCGCGACTTTGCCGTACACCTCAAACCAATAATTTTCGTGATTTGGAAGGAGCTGTCGCATCGTTTTACCTGTAGCTTGTTCGAGTCCGGTTTGTTTGACAAAGGCAGGATTGACTTCCAAAAAGCGGTAATCGATCGGCTTTTCGTTTTCGTCAAACAGCATTTCGATGACGCAAAAACCTTCGTCTAGGGACTCAAACAAAGTGCGATAGCCTTCCTCGGAACGACCCAAAGCAGCAAGAGCTTGTTTGCGATCGCTAATATCCATAAAGGCCGCCACACAGCCACGAACTGCGCCCTGTTCGTCAAATAACGGCACCGCATTCACCAACCAATCAAAGGCTACCCCGTCCTCGCGCACCATTTGAATTTCCACATCTCGCACTTGAACGCCGGAAGCCACGGCCAGTTGCATGGGCAGTTGTTCTCCCGGAATTTCTTCTCCGTTGCGGAGTCGTCTAAAGGGAAGGACTGCCGCTTCCTCTCCGGTTCCAGAAACATTGGTATCGGGCGGCACTTTCAACATCGACTGGGCAAACCGGTTAGCGCGAATTACTTTACACTGTGGGTCGCGGGCGATCGTAATACCGACGGGTACAGCATCAAGTATCGATTCGAGTTCATTGACTCGTCGCTCTAGTTCTTGGTTGAGCCGTTGAATTTCTTTTTTGGTAGCTTTGCGATCGGTAATTTCTAGCACCGTCACATTCACGCCCAGCACGCGATCGTCCTCGGCTTTCAGCGGATAGAGACTCAACAGCCAATCGCGATCGACTCCCGGCTGTGCTGAGTTCGTCCCGCGAACTTCGAGCTGTTTGAGAGGAACTTTAGTTTCAATAACTTGTCGGTAAAGCGGCTCTAACTCATCTGCTTGTTCTGGCAAGATTTCGCGCAATGTTTTGCCGATGTGGGCGGCGGCTGGAACTCCGTTAATTTCTGCTAGGCGATCGTTGATGCGGACAAACCGCAACTCAGTATCGAGGAAGCAAAGTCCGATCGGCGCACTAGCATAAATCGCCTCGATTTCTGCTAGTTGTTGCTGCACAGTTTGTGCTTGTTTAATTGAATCAGCCCGATCCGCTTTCTGCTCGGTGACATCTTGAAAATAAACGGCAAGTCCCGATGGGATGGGATAGGCTCGTACCGCATACCAAGCATTGAGTGGCGGATAAAAAGATTCAAAACTAACCGTAATTTGTTCCCGAACAGGCAAGATGCCTGTTCCACAAGAAGAAAATTCATCTTTTGTGGAACGGGCATCTTGCCCGTTCTTGAGAATGGTGCAAGATGCGATCTCAAACAAACTGCCCGCTGATTCGGGAAACTCTTCCCAAATGTTGTTGCCAATCAAATCTTGCGAGGGTCGATTTAGCCACCGCGCTGCTTGCGAATTGAGGTAGGTAAATCGCCAATCTCGATCCAAAGTAAAAAACCCGTCCGAAATACTTTCGAGGGTGTCTGACAGTTGGGGCGCGGGCGCGTTACAGACTGGTTCAGGCTTTTGTTGAGCGATAGGAGTGAAGGTGGTTACTACCGCATAGGGAGTCGATCGATCTCCCTGAAATAAAGGTTGAGAATTGAGCCTCAACCAAATCAATTCTCCCTGTGGCCGATCAAAGCCCATGATGACATTTGAGCATGGTTGCCCGGTTTGCAGCGCCACCATCGCCGGATGTGTCTCGCCGGGAAAATCCGAGCCATCTTCACGCAGAGTGTGCCAGCGACTGTTGATTGAAGTCCAGCCCTGCATCTGTTCTGCTGTCATCCCCAATAGCTCCTGGGCGTGAGAATTGCAGCCCTGAATGCTACCATCTGCCAATTGCAGAACCATCCCTACATCAGTTGGCAAAGGCGCGGCTGGGTAGAACGCTTTGTTAGAATCCGTTGAAACAGAGGGGTCGATTTTTGCTTGGGGTTCAGTATTGGGGGGGTTTTGCATCGGTTTCTAACAACGCTCATTTTACTTTGGGCAAAGCACATGGCGGTCAATAATAGGGAAATAACCAGAGGAACTTTTGATTTGAGCAGGGTGACACTTCAAACCTAAGATGGATGTCGATCGTTCTGCGGTAATATCGATATCTAGACAATTTATTTTATCGTAGAGTCCCACGTCTGAACCAGTTGCGGGATTCAGCACAGGCGACGGGGAATTTTCTGGCTGTTTCAAATGCCAGGTTAGTCCCTCTCATTATTTATCGCGTTGCTGCATATTACCAATGGCTGTTGCTTGTTTTCGGGCGCGCACAGATGGCACTTGCACACAGGTAAATAAGTAGATGAAGCTTGAAAATACATAACCCCTCTCTCGCAGCGAGTGAAACGAAGCAATCGCTCTTGTTACGCCCGCCTTACATTCTGTTACATTGTAAACTTTATTTGCGCCTACCTACTTAGAAACCCCGTTTCTTTGTGTAAATCTAACCGGAAATTTAGGCAAGATTTTGTTCGTCTCAACGGTAAACGGGCGATCGCATTTACCTCAATACAGGGTCGCCTGCTTCCTCCAGTCCCAACGTTTGTGTCACGTTTGCCGTTCATCTCACAAACTTAATCCTATGCACATATTCACAGCCGCCGATCGCACCTATATTCTGGGGTTAGCAGCACTTCTCAAGTCTGTAGATCTGAATGTTAGCCAATCTGGGGAGGAGGAGGTCAAAATTACCGTTGTATCTACCAGGATATATTCACCGCAAAAGGAACAGTTACAGAATTGCTGCAAATACCCGATTGAATGGCAAGAATTGCAATCTAATTACGACCAACTTCTTTCGGTATCAGGTTCTAAACTTCCTTACGTTAAATTGGAGCCGCGAAAATATACCAAAGAAACAGAAAGGCTGATTTGGCTCGACAGCGATACGATCGTTCTGGACAGCTTAAAGTCGCTGTGGAACCTAGATTTTCAAACTATGCCGATAGCAGCCGCCGCCAACTTCTGGGGAAATCCCAACAATTATCAAGCTCGAAACCCTTATTTCAATAGTGGTGTTTTAGTTTACAACATGAAGCTTTGGGAGGAAGAGCAACTGTCGGAAAAGTTGCTCCAAAATGCTAGAACCCACGTTTGGGGCGATCGCGATCAAGGTGCATTAAATTCAGTTTTAGTGGGAAGGTGGAAGCAATTAGACCAAATATGGAACAACCACAAGACTGATGATATGTCAAGTAAAGTGATGCACTTTATGTCAAGACCGAAACCGTGGGAAAGCTCCGCCCCCAATCAATTATGGCTCGATATGTTGTCTCAGACACCGTTTAAGGATGAACTGGAAAAAATCCCAAATAAGTTTAAGGGGCTGTCGAGCTTTCACCTAAAATACAAAAGACTTGACCGATGGTTGAGCGAACCGATACTCAAGTTTAAGAGTTACCTGAAACAACAAAAACGTTAAGTTCAAAATTGGTCTTTCATGCCGCGCAATCGAGCGAAGGTTTGCACTGGATCGCGGGTGTTGGTGGCTGATTGGATGTTGGGAAAATCCCAGCGCAAAAATGGGTTTGTGCTTTTTTCGAGCCCGATCGATGATGGTATTGTAGGTTGCGATCGACTGCGCGCTTCCTTGACTTCGGCGAAGCGCTGCTGTAAATCGGGATTGTCGCCATCCACACTCAAGGCAAATTGCAGGTTGTTCAGCGTGTATTCGTGGGCGCACCAGACTCTCGTACTATCAGGCAAGTTTCGCAGTTGCCGCAGAGAGGCTAACATTTGGGCGGGAGTGCCTTCTTTGAGCCTGCCGCAGCCTCCAGCAAATAAGGTGTCGCCGCAGAACAATTCGCCGGTTTCGCTGGGGTTGTTGGGGGGGAAATAGTAGGCGATGTGAGCTTTTGTGTGGCCGGGTAGGAAGAAGACTTCGGCGGTTCTGTTGGCGAAAGAAACTCGATCGCCCGCTTGTAAAAACACTTGCTGTCCGGGTATTCTGCCTCGGTCTTCTGCGCCGCCGTAAACTTTAATTTGGGGAAAGCGATCGATCAGTTGCTGGTTGCCGCCTACGTGGTCGCTGTGGTGGTGCGTATTGAAAATTGCTGTTAATTCGGCTCCGAGCGAGATCAGTTGCTGCAAGACCGGCTCTGCTTGCGCTGGATCGACGACTGCTGCTGTGTGGCGATCGGGGTCGTGCAGCAAGAAAATGTAATTGTCGGACAGTACCGGAAGCCGATAAACCTGCATAGAAAAGTGCCTCTCTCGGAAAAATATTATATAATTAAGTTAGTCTGAACGCTATCCGAAGGCTGATTGCAGATTTATTAAGTCCGCATATCTATCTTGGGAAGTAAAACTCTGATACGTTTCTGATACGTTTCTGATACGTTTCTGATACGTTTCTGATACGTTTCTGATACGTTTCTGATACGTT
>NZ_JAUBOX010000067.1:0-1264 GCF_036700445.1 Microcoleus sp. T3_B1 | reverse complement strand
TCTGATACGTTTCTGATACGTTTCTGATACGTTTCTGATACGTTTCTGATACGTTTCTGATACGTTTCTGATACGTTATTTCTGCTGTTGAGCAAATTGATTTGCGGTCGGGTACGCACCATTTTTGGGTCATGAACTGCAATCGGCTTTAACTATTTTGGCATAAAAGCGATCGAATAAATGCGAACCTCTCACAACAAATCGAACTTAACAATTTCTCAAAAAGTCGATCGGATTGTAGCGTCTGGCAAGATCAGTCGCAGGGAACACTTAGTTTTGACTTCGGCTATCCTGTCAGATGATAAAATTTCAGAAGAGGATCGACATCAGATTAATCGGATATTTGATTATATCCAAATTGGTCGCCTCAAGTTTATCGAGTGAACAGAAAGACTTGCACAGTCAGCATCTATCTGGAGTGTAAAAAGCGTTCTTTAGGAGTGCGATCGTCCCGTCGGGCACAGCAAAGCCTATATATTTCGCTTTAATTCTCCGGCTCACGCGGAGTGTGAAAGCGTCTGATGTGGAAGTCTCAAAGTAACAAGGCTCTTGGCAATCCCAGCTACAAAAACAGGCAGAAGAAAATGAGTTCAGAAAAACAAACTATTTTGGTGACGGGCGGAGCTGGATATATTGGCTCTCACGCGGTATTAGCGCTGAAAAACGCCGGTTACGGTGTGGTGATTTTGGATAATTTAGTTTACGGTCACAGAGATATAGTAGATCGGGCTTTGCAGGTCGAGTTGGTAGTTGGCGATACGAACGATCGCACTCTTCTAGACAACTTGTTTGCTACGCACAAGATTGATGCGGTAATGCACTTTTCTGCTTACGCTTACGTGGGCGAATCTGTTACCGACCCAGCTAAATATTATCGCAACAATGTCATCGGCACTATTACGCTTTTGGAAGCAATGATCGCTGCTGACGTGAAGAAATTGGTGTTTTCTTCTACTTGCGCGACTTACGGTGTACCGCAGAAAATTCCGCTCACAGAAGACCACCCGCAAAATCCGATCAATCCCTACGGTGCTACTAAGTTAATGGTAGAAAGGATTTTGTCGGATTTTGACGCTGCGTATGATTTCAAGTCTGTTTGTTTCCGCTATTTTAACGCGGCTGGGGCTGACCCTAACGGGTTGTTAGGAGAGGATCACAATCCAGAAACTCACTTGATCCCACTGGTGTTGTTCGCGGCTTTGGGTAAACGAGATTCGATCGCGATTTTTGGCACGGATTACGAGACTCCTGACGGTACTTGCAT
>NZ_JAUBOX010000066.1:22528-45434 GCF_036700445.1 Microcoleus sp. T3_B1 | reverse complement strand
TCTGGTGGCTGTGGGCTTTTTCATTCCTTTATTTTACCAGATGCCGCCACTTAAGTTTTTTTGACCTGAATCCTTACCTGTGGGCTTTCCTTCCTTCCTGGTTGCAACTTTCTTATTCCATAGCTGATTCATTGCCTTCATAGCGCGAGCATCAATCAAGAAAGAATTTCCTAACGTGTCAACGCAAGCAGCTAAATTCTCAGCAGTTCCCAAATCGATTGACAGCGCTTGACTAGGATCTAAATCGTGCTTCTGTAATTCTACTTCGTAAGACATTTCCAAGTAGAAAACACCATTTTTAGGGAGAATAGTGAATTCTTTAACTTTAGAGTAATCAATGTTCGACGGCATGGGCAGAAAGAATTCAGAAATCCCAAACCACCGCCGCACTGTCACACCCAAGGAAAATCTCAACTGATTGCCGACAAGTGTTGGCTTCAGTCCTCCAGAATTTGGGTAAGCTACTTTGAACAGCTTAGACCCTGTTAGATAGCTCGGAGGCTTAGGCTTAAAGTGCAATTGATTCTGGACGTACAAAGCCCTTAACTCTTTGAAACTTTTAAACGCCTCCGTAACGGACATCAAGGTTTGTTGCATGGGGGTTGAAGGCAACGACTTAGCAACAATTGACTTGGAAATTGACGGTTCAAAAGATAAATCAAATTTTCCAGTCAGCAGTTTTCCTGTCTTGAAAAATGTCTGACGAGCTAAATAGACAGCACTGTTATACAGGGTGCCAGATTGCCGACAAAGATAATCTAATACCGCCTCAATTTCTTCAGTGGGAGATAGCAATACTTGCTGTATTCCCATTGTTCTTTTGACTTTAGCCACCTCTTTTTCCTAAAAGTGATTTATTCAGTTTAGATAAGTAGAGTTGACAATTCAATCGATATCAACAAAACTTTATGTTGCCACTTCCCGAATACCAAACGCACAACCACGTTAAGTTCCTACTTAACTACCACTTCGTGTTTATTCCTAAGCGTCGCAAGAAAGTTCTGGTCGGTGACATAGTAACTAGACTTCGAGAAATATTTTTAGCGCTTTCAACCGAGAAAGGTTGGGATCTTCTAGCCTTGGAGGTAGCGCCAGATCACGTACATCTGTTCGTAGCTGTTAAGCCGATGGACACCCCTGCGTTGGTGATTAAAGTATTCAAAGGGCGTTCTAGTCACCATTTAATGGCTGAGTTTCCTGAACTGAAAAAGCTGCCATCTTTATGGACGAGCAGCTATTTTGTTAGTACAGCAGGCAATATTAGTAGCGAGGTCGTGAAAAAATACATAGAAGACCCCCATCATTCGGCAAATTAAAGAAGAAAGAACACGGGGATTGAAATCCCCGTGTTCTTCCTTCTCAGGGCTAAAGCCACGCTCGTTTCCCGCTTCCCGTAAAATTTTTATGAAAAGCTCATTACCCTTTAGCCGCTGTTCTCGGCAACCATAAAAATTAACAAATAAATTAGTCGTGAATCGTGCCGTCGGGCATCGTTGTACCCTTAAGATATACTCCGCTCAGGTTGACTTTTGTGAGGTTTGCTCCCAACAGGTTGGCTCCGCTTAAGTCTGACGCACTTAAAATCGCTTCAGTCAAGTCTGCCCTAATTAGACTCGCCCCCATTAAGTCGGCTCCGCTAAGGTCTACTTTACTCAAGTTGGCCCCAATTAAATCGCATTCTGTGAGTACGGCCCTACGCAAGTTTACTCCGTAAAAATTTACTCCGTGCAAGTCGGCACGGCTGAGTGTTGCCCTTGATATGTTGGCTCCAATTAAAGTTGCTTGGATCAGGGAAGCTCCGCTCAAGTCTGCTTTACTGAGATTTGCTCCCATCAACTCAGCTCGATTCAAGTTAGCTTCAAGTAAAAGTGCTTCTGTGAGGTCGGCTCCACCTAAGTCTGCTTTGCTCAAATTAATCTTGCACAAATTGGCTTTGCCAAAGTTGACTCTGTTAAGTTTGGCTTTGCTGAGATTGGCTCCAATCAGGTCGGCTTCATACAGATTGGCTCCAATCAATTCTGCTTCGTAGAGGTAGACCTCGTGCAGGTAGACCCCGCTAAAATTTCTTTCTCCTATTGCATATAGCTTGAGCAGTTCGTCAACGTTCATTGTGGCTTCTCTACACCTTTTAAATGAAGAATACTGTCAGCAAGCTGGTTGCACCGGATGTTCTGCAGTTTTAGATTCTGAAATATTCACACCCAGGGTGAAACTTCCCTCAATCTGCAACGTTTGAGTATAAATTAGATGGTTTGGTCAGGGTGAAGGACAAAGCTGCATTCTCTTTTCCCTTTGGTTAAAAATTTATCTTTCAAAATTTTAACAACAAGTTCGATCGCACTTCCTAACTAAATCCCAAAGATTCTACGTGGAAACTCCGATCCAACCCATAACTTTTTATGGGTTGTTGAGCTTACTGAGTAGCAATGTGACCAGAATCACAAAAAAATGCTAGTAGGATCACATAGGAACTCCGCTTTCGATCACAGCAGGCGGGCAAAAATAGCCGATACTTATACTGTAATGCTGAGAAATTGACAATGCCCCCTCGTCGTGTTTTACTCAATTGGCGATAAAGCCAGTAGTTTCACGGATACTTGCCCGCTTGCTGTGAAAGTCGGTTGCAACGTCACTCGGCGCTACCGGCTCCGGGTAATGAGAGTGTTGATGTATCAATATTTCTCGCACAGCGAAAGCCAGAAATGCACTTCTGGGAGTAGGGGAATGTCTGTATAAAAATGCGATCGCTGGTGTACAGACATTCGCTTGTTTGCTAGCACCTAATGACTAAAAATCGCCCATACGTTCGCAAAAATTACCAAGAGATACCAGGAAAACCATGATAGATGTTTAACAATAAAAGAATAAATGGTATTCCTTAAGAGTCACCTATTGCCGCTAATCTTAGAGTCGATCGGTTAACGGCTATCAGTATTAGCAATGACGCTTGTCCATCAAATACAAAACTGACCCAGAAACCGGGTTTTTTACCAAAAAAATCGTTGCAACCTTGCTCCAGGTTAAAATAATCCGGTTTCTGAGGGTCTGAGTGCCTCCAGGAAGGAAAAAGTTTAATGAGAACGATCGCTTTTGTATTGCTTCAGGGCAAACAAAAGGTCAGCATTTAGGATGGGAGCGGCTTTTGCTCCCTTGTCAAACAAAGGTATTGTAGAACGCGAATCGTGAGGTAATTGATATGGCTGGAGTATGTAAACTTAGCATCACAGAGACAATTGAAGAACTAAAAAACCTGTTAAATGAACAAAAAACAGCAAGTGGCTTTCAAAAGATTCAAGCACTTTACCTGTTCAAAATTTGTCACGTTAAGACAGTTAAAGAATTGGCAATGACGATCGGGGTAAATCGAATTACAGTGCAGCGGTGGCTGAGAAAGTACCGATCTGACGGACTCGAAGGACTCCTCGAAACAAAGCACAGCGGCGGCCGCAAGCCTGCCATTCCTCCTCTGGCCCGCGCTAGTTTGGCAATGCGCCTCAGCAACCCCCAGGAAGGCTTTAAAAGCTATGGAGAGATTCAAGAGTGGTTGCAGCAGGAATACAGCATTGAGGCTTCCTATAAAGCGGTTTATGCAACAGTCAGATACCACCTAAAAGCCAAGCTGACGAAAGTCTAGACAGTTCATACCACGTCGGATTAAGCACCGATTATCTAATGGTTAACCGTCAGCTTTTGAAGATTTTGAGGAGTTGCGTCATTACGACAAACCTGACTAATCGTTTTTTAACAAAACTCGCTCTCCTCAACTGCGGATCATATAAATTATATGTTGTGGCAATGGGGGTGAAGGGGAGAAGATTTGATGCTTTTCCCGCGTTTGTGAAAGATGCTTAAAAAATTGGCCAGAAATCATAACTTGGAAGTTTGGTATAATTGGCAGGTTTTGTTATATGATGTAAAAATTGGCAGCGGCTAAGGCAAAAACCGATCCAAAGCCGCTTTCAACTCTTCAATTTCGGTATCAATATTGCCTTCTTTCGCGGCTCTGGCGATGCACTCAGTTAAGTGTTCGTCAAGAATGATTCTCGCTACGCGATCGAGCGCGCCTCGAACTGCAGCAACTTGCACGAGAACTTCGGGACAGGGACGGTTTTCTTGCACCATTGTTTTAATGCCGCGGACGTGTCCCTCAATCCGAGACAAGCGATTTACCAGCCGCCGCCTCGATTCTTCATCGTGATGGTGAGGGTGGGCTGATTCAGCGTCGTGATGGTGGTGGGAATTTGAGGGCAAGGATTTGTCAGTAGAAGTATCAGATAGAATCATTGGGGTTATACCATTTTAGATTTTAGATTTTAGATTTTAGATTGGGAATGAGTGATTTGGTAATGGTTGGGCCCAGGGGCCTAGAGTTGCATTCTTTTTTTGAAACTGGTATTACGAGGGAAATTTAAAAGTTAGAATTCAGAATATGTTGAGTTGGTGCGGGCTAGTGACTCATGTATTGTAACTGTCAAAATATATTTAGGATCTTTATGGTGACAGATTATTGAGTCCGCACGATCGCACACCCTTACCAGACTAACCCAGACTAACAAAGATTGACGCTATGCGACTATTTAAGTTTTTTCGCCCCGCCCCTCGAACCGGTGATCGTTGGTTCGCCCTAATTTTAGGAATGACGATCGCCCTGAGTGCGTTAGCAATCAATCCTGCACCCGCTACCGCCGCTGATGGCAGCAATCCGCCCAACTTACAGTTCCAGAGTTTCCCAGCCACCGCTGCGAATCCGCAACTGTTAGCGCTGCGGGGCTCGGAACTCCCAGGGGACACCGGCAGTTTTGTGACAGCGGCTGTCGATCGAGTCGGGCTGGCAGTTGTTCGTATTGATACCGAGCGCACCGTCAGTCGCAACCTCGACCCCTTAATGGAAGACCCCTTCTTCCGCAGATTTTTGGGAGAAGATTTACGCAGCCTGACCCCCAGACAAGAACGGTTGCGCGGTCAAGGTTCTGGCTTCATCATTGACAAAAGCGGGATTGTTTTAACCAACGCTCACGTAGTTGACAAAGCCGATCGAGTGACAGTCACCTTAAACGACGGCAGAACATTTCCAGGAGAAGTGCAAGGTACTGACGAAGTAACAGATTTGGCGGTTGTCAAAATTAATACCAAGCAATTAAACCTGCCGACGGCCACCTTGGGAGATTCCGACGCGGTGAAAGTGGGAGATTGGGCGATCGCCGTGGGGAACCCCCTGGGATTTGACAACACCGTCACTTTAGGCATCATCAGCACCCTCAAACGCTCCAGTGCAGCCGTCGGCATTCCCGACAAGCGCCTTGATTTCATTCAAACCGACGCCGCCATCAATCCCGGCAATTCCGGTGGCCCCCTGTTAAACAGCAGAGGAGAAGTGATTGGCATCAACACGGCGATTCGAGCCGATGCAATGGGTATTGGGTTTGCGATTCCCATCGACAAAGCCAAGGCCATCTACGCGCAGTTAGCCAAGGGAGAACAAGTCAGCCATCCGTTTTTAGGGATTCAGATGATTGCTTTGACTCCTGAAATGGCCAGAGAGAATAATTCTGACCCCAATGCTCCTTTAATTGTGCCGGAAGTGAAAGGGGTGTTAGTGATGCGAGTTGTGCCAAATACGCCTGCTGAGGAAGCAGGGATTCGCAAGGGGGATGTCATCGTTCAAATTGACGGCGAGGGAGTGACTGAACCCGAACAGTTGCAAAATTTGGTGGAAAACAGCCAAATCGGTCAAATTCTAAAACTGAAGGTGCGCCGCGGTGCCCAGATTAAAGAAGTTCCGGTTCAAACTGCTCAACTGAGAGATTTTTAACTAGAACGGGAAGGGGGGAAATCGTTAAAACCCCCTCTTCGACTCGATCGCGTGCTGGGCATAAAAATTGTTAACCAATGAAATAGGATTGCTATCATATAGCCTTTTTCAGAAAGATGAGGTACTATCCGGCCTAGGGCATAGGACATAGGGCATAGGGCATAGGGCATACCTCACTTTTTTGAGAACCGCTATAGATGATTTAAATTCACTCAACTATGACCGAATATTGCGCCTACTTTTAACTCAAATCCTGATGCAAAAGGATCTCGCCCTTCAGTCTAGATCGCACTCTAACCGCTTCAGCTCAAATCCGCGCTTCATCGGAATCACAAAGTCGAGTCAAGTGGCAATCATATGTATCTTCGATCTATCAGCGCAATTTTGAGTTTATCGACCCACAGTCAACTGTCAAATTTCAACCAGAAAAACTCTTGATTGACTTAAATACGGATCGCTTTCTAACTCTTTAATTTACCAACTAAAACGCCCACTCCTTGCGATAACCCTGGCAACTATGCAGAGTTATAGTATCATTTGTAACAGTTTCGTAATTCATCAGGAATTAAAGTAAGTGGGTTCAAATAAACATTACATGATAGCCAGAGTTTGGCACTCATCACATCTCTCTTAGTATATATTCTAGGCGAAACCAGCCCCTACAAAAGCTTACAAAATATTATTGTTTTTTTGTGATTCCCTACTTATATTAGCGATAATTAATAGACATAAAATAAAAAAATCCGGGAAAATTTAGTATGACCTCTGTGGAGTTTGAAAAAAAAGCCATGACTGAAGAAGAGGAGGCCAAGTTATGGGAAGTGTTCAAAGTATTGGACGCGGACGGGAGCGGTGCTATTTCATCAGAAGAACTCGGTCAAGTGATGCGATCGCTAGGACAGAGTGCTAACGAAACCGAGCTGCGCGAAATGATCGAGGAAGTGGACTTAGACAAGTCTGGCAGTATCGATTTTGAGGAATTCAAAATGCTGATGGTATCCCAGCAAGGCGATCGCCAGAGTCGTCTCAAAATGTCATTTAGTGTATTTGATGAAAACGGTAGCGGTCAAATCACTAAAAACGAGATGCAGGATGTGATAAGCCCGTTTGGGCTGACAGAGCCAGAGCTCGATGAGATCATCGAAGAGGCAGACCATGACGGCAATGCCTTAATTGACTTTGAGGAATTCTGCACACTAATACCCGATGAGCCAGAGCTCACAACAGCAGATCAAGACTCGCCGATTCCGGTTGTCAGTACACAAACAACCGAGATTTCAGATAGTACAGCCGCTGCGATCGAAAGTATAGCCACTGCTGTCAACGAGGCAGCTTCTGCCACTATTGAACCTAATCTAGAAGATATACAAGAACCACCCACCGGTTGCAATCGAGAAATAGCGCGGCTAAAAGAACTACTTGCCCAACACCCACAAGCCCAGAAGAAGCGCGGTACGTCCCGCTTGGAGATGCAGATTGGTTTGTTTCGTCTGATCCAGGGAGCAGCCTACCGCAGCTTCCGCGAGAGTTTCTGTGCCAACCACGAGACTCACCTGTGCGTGAGAGACTTGCCATACAAAATTGCTGATTTTGTGCGATTTGTCAGGAGTGCGATCGCGCTTTATAAAGGATTGGGTGTAGTAGAGTCGGCGTGCAACCCTCTACTGGATGCAGTAGTTAAATCGCTCGAAGATGAATATGCCCGACTAGAGCATCGCATCAAGAACTGGAAAACCATAGAAAAAACTCCAGAAATGTTGGCCCAAGAACAAGCCATGTTGCAGGCGCGGGATAAGTCTGCCACCGCCAAGGAGAAGTTTGGGGCGGCAGTGGAGTTGGCAATGACCATCAAAAAGGATAGTGTCAACTTGCGTGACATTGCCGAGGGTGTGCTTGCCATCAACGAACTCAACCGACTGCGAAACCTGGAGCTGAGTGAGAGCATGGCAGCGCCACCAGCCAAATCCGAGGGAGATCCCAAGGAGTACCTGAAGAAGTGGAACCGCGTCATCCTCTCGGAGGCATTAGAGGAAATAGATGGTGCGATGATGCCAGTAGCATATTGGTATGAAGACTTTATGCCGAAGTTGCTGGCTGCCTTCAGCGTCATTACCGCAGCAGACATTCCCTTCAACACGGTGCCTGATGAAGCAGCTTTAAACGAGTGGTACGAAGCGACTAAAACGTCAGGGGAATTTGGGCGCTATGGGGCGGATGTTGCAGAAAACTTTCCCAAATGCGCTCCAAAACAGAAGCTGATGCTTCAACAGGCATGGCGCTTGACGCACCACTACCTCAATGGGATACAGAAACGGCGCGAACGCTTAGAGTCTGGGCGCGAGTCTGGGGAACTCTCGCAATATGTGGCATTCATCGATGTGTATATCGATCGCACTGAAGTAAAGAATTCACAAATGCGGGTCAGTTTCCCTTACTATATTGGCCCTGCGGTGTGGCGTTTCTTGCACACTACGGCTGAGATAGTCTCTACCAAGACGCCAGAACAGCAAAAAACTCTGGTTGTCATCTTCAAGCACTTCTTCAACCTGTTTGCCAGTATGTATCCCTGCCCCTACTGCCGCCACCACCTCAACGCCTACGTTGTGCAGAATAAAGAGGTGGAAATTTACCCTGTGGAGTACCTCGTGCTTGGGCGCGACCCGCGTCTGAATAGCTTTGAGGTATCAATGGAGGCAAAGCTTTCCACGGTAGTAGATGGCCCTTCTCTGCGCTTATTCTTCTGGAAGTTGCACAACACTGTCTCTTCATCAATTGCGCGATCGGAGGAGTGGTATCAAAAGGATGAGGAAGCATTCTACACCACCCGTTATTGGCCCAGCATTGAGTCTGAGCTAGCACGAGCCAAAGCCCTCAAACAAATCAGCATTGCCACCGATCGAATGTACCGCCTCTACACTATACTCAAGCCCGCAGCACGACTGACAGGGGTGAGAGCAATATTGCATAAGCTGTTGGATAAGAGGGATGAGGAAGGCATCAAGGAGGTATGCTTAGTTGCTCAAGATTACATCCAGGAGTTGGACGAGGCGATCGTCACGGGACAATTCCTACAAGAGACATACTACTTTGACCCTGACTTTGTGGATGAACCTCCTGTATTCACTCCTGAAGAAGAGGAGTTTGCTCGCAGCGGTGTGTTCGTAGAGGCTACTTGAATATCAGTCAGTAAAAACTTAAGTTTTTCAGCTTAACTCACATCTTGCACCATTCTCAATTACTTGTTTAGGAACAGGCTTTTCGGCCTGTTCCACAAGAAAACTCATTCTTTGTGGAACGGGCCGGAGAGCCCGTTTAGGAACAGGCTTTCCGGCCCGTTCCACAAGAAAACTCATTCTTTGTGGAACGGGCCGGAGAGCCCGTTCTTGACAATGGTGCAAGATATCAGTTAACTTTTTACGCCTTCAAAGATATAGATAGCAATACTCCAGGAGTTCGGTACGGGAAAAACCGCGATCGTTTTATGGCAAACGCTTTCGTCGGTTATGGCGTAAACTGAGAATAGTCTCTTTTGTTGCGGAGCGATCGTCTTCTGCAAGCTTCGCTAACGCACGACTTATGCTTCTTGCCTATCCCAAAATTCCAGATAGTAAAAATTGCCCTTACGAACAATGTGTAGCTTTTGAGAAGTACGATGGCACTAATTTGCATTGGGTTTGGGAAGTTGAACTTGGTTGGTATGCTTTTGGTACGCGCCGCAGTAGATTTGATTTGGATGAGATGGGAATTGCAGAATTTAATGCTGCACATCCAGGTTTAGAAGAAGCACCGGAAATATTTAAAAGAGACTTTGCTAGTCCCTTAGAGTCTATATTTCGAGAGAACGAACTGTATCACTGCCCTGAAATTACTGTGTTTACAGAGTTTTTTGGTGCTAACTCGTTTGCGGGAAGGCACAAAAAGGACGATCGCAAACAACTGGTGCTTTTTGATGTGGAAACTGAGGGCGGTATGGTTGTTCCCGATCGGTTTATTCAGGATTTTGGTAAATTAAATATTGCGCGAGTGATTTATCGCGGCAAACTGACGGGCAAGTTTATGGACGATGTTCGCAAGGGGAAATACGGTGTAGATGAAGGTGTTGTGTGCAAGGGAGGCCGCAATGCTAATAATCTGTGGATGGTGAAGATTAAGACTGATGCGTATATGCAGAGATTGCAGCAAGCTTTTAAGGATGATTGGGAAAATTACTGGGAGTAATATCAAACTGATAGATCGACGGTCACAAGCCAAAGTGGGAGAAATCGGCAACCCCCTTGGATTTGATAATACCGTTGCGTAACTCATCAGGAATTAAAGTATATTGGTCATAATCAATAGACAGCCAATAAAAAATCAGGGAGGATTTAGTGATGACATCTGTGCAGCTTGAAAAAAAAGCCATAACTGAAGAAGATGTGGCAAAGTTATGGGAAGCTTTTAAAGTATTTGACGCGGACGGGAGCGGTGCTATCTCATCAGAAGAACTGGGTCAAGTGATGCGATCGCTAGGCCAGAGTCCTAACGAAACCGATCTGCGCGACATGATCAAAGAAGTGGACGTAGACTTGTCTGGCAGTATCGATTTTGAGGAATTCAAAATGCTGATGGTGTCCCACCAAGGCGATCGCCAGAGTCGTCTCAAAATGGCATTTAGTGTATTTGATGAAAACGGTAGCGGTCAAATCACCAGAGACGAGCTGCACGGCGTGATGAGCCAGTTTGGGCTGACAGAGCAAGAGCTCGATGAGATCATCAAAGAGGTAGATCATGACGGCGATGCCTCAATTGACTTTAAGGAATTCTGCAAACTGGTACCCGATGAGTCAGAGATCGCAACCGGATATCAAGACTCGCCGGTTCCGGTTGTCAGCACACAGACAACCGAGATTTCAGACAGTACAGCGGCTGCGATCGCAACTACAGCAACTGCTATCAATGAGGCAGATTCTGCCACTATTGAACCTAATCTACAAGAAGCACCCAACGATAGCAATCCAGAAATAGCGCGCCTAAAAGAACTACTCGCGCAACACCCACAAGCTGAGAGCAAGCGCGGTACCTCCCGCTTGCAGATGCAGATTGGTTTGTTTCGTCTGATCCAGGGAGCAGCCTACCGCAGCTTCCGTGAGAGTTTCTCGGCCAACCACGAGACTCACCTGCGCGTGAGAAACTTGCCCTACAGAATCGTTGATTTTGTGCAATTTGTCAGATGTGCGATCGGGCTTTATAAAGGATTGGGTGTAGTAGAGTCGGCGTGCAACCCTCTACTGGATGCAGTAGTTAAATCGATCGAAGATGAATATGCCAGACTACAAGATCGCATCAAAAACTGGAAGACTATAGAAAAAACTCCAGAAATGTTGGCAGAACAAAAAGCCATGTTGGAAGCGCGGGGTAAGTCTGCCAGCGCCAAGGAAAAGTTTGCGGCGGGAGTCGAGTTTGCCATCACCATCAAGAAGAAAAGTCTCAACTTGCGTGACATCGCCGAGGGTGTGCTTGCCATCAACGAACTCAACCGATTGAGAAAAATGGAACTGAGTGAGGAAATGGCACCGCCACCAGTCAAATCTGAGGGAGATCCCAAAGAGTACCTGAAGAAGTGGAACCGCGTCATCCTCTCGGATGCCTCAGAGGAAATCGATGGTGCGATGATGCCAGTCGCCTATTGGTATGAAGACTTTATGCCGAAGCTGCTGGCTGCCTTCAGCGTCAGCACAGCAGCAGACATCCCCTTGAATACGGTGGCTGACGAAGCAGCTTTAAACCAGTGGTACGAAGCCACCAAGGCGTCAGGGGAATTTGGGCGCTATGGGGCGGATGTTGTAGAAAGCTTTCCCAAATGCGCTCCAAAACAGAAGCTAATGCTCAAACAGGCATGGCGCTTGACGCACAACTACCTGAATGGGGTACAGAAACGGCGCGAACGCTTGGAGTTTGGGCGCGAGTCTGGCGAACTCTCGCAATATGTATCGTTCATTGACGTTTATATCGATCGCAGTGAAATAAAGAATTCACAAATGCGCGTCAGCTTCCCGTATTATATTGGCCCTGCGGTGTGGCGTTTCTTCCACACTACGGCTGAAATCGTCTCTACCAAGACCCCCCAACAGCAAAAAACTCTGGTGGCAATCTTCAAGGACTTTTTCAAGCTGTTTGCCACTATGTATCCCTGCCCCTACTGCCGCCACCACCTCAACGCCTACGTCGTGCAGAATAAAGAGGTGGAAATGTACCCTGTAGAGTACCTCGTGCTTGGGCGTGACCCGCGTCTGAATGACTTTGAGGTATCAATGGAGGCAAAGTTATCGACCGTAGTAGATGGCGCTTCCCTGCGCTTATTCTTCTGGAAGCTGCACAATACTGTCTCCTCATCAATTGCGCGATCGGAGGAGTGGTATCACAAGGATGAGAAAGCATTCTATACCACCCGTTATTGGCCTAGCATTGACTCTGAGCTAGCACGAGCCAAGGCCCTCAAACACATTAGCATTGCCACCGATCGGATGTACCGCCTCTACGGTATGCTCAAGCCTGCGGCACGACTGACAGGGGTGAGAGCAACTTTGCAAAAGCTGTTGGATAAGCGCGATGAGGAAGGCATCAAGGAGGCTTGCTTAGTTGCCCAAGATTATATCAAGGAGTTGGAGGAGGCGATCGTCACCGGACAATTCTTACAAGAGACATATTACTTTGACCCTGACCTTGTGGATCGAGCTCCCGTCTTTAGTCCTGAAGAAGAGGAGTTTGCTCGCAGCGGTGTGTTCGTAGAGGTTGCTTAGATATTAGTGAGTAAAAAGTTAAGCTTTTAAGCTTAACTTTTTACCGCTCCTAGAAAAAATTAAAATATTAATAATCGCTCAATGCCTAAGCCGAATACCCATGCCAAAAAGACTCAAATCATTGAGGTACTAAAGCAGGATTATTTTCAAATGACCGCGCAGCTTCAGAGGAACTGGACACCAGAGCAACATGAAAAAAATCGATTGAGTCGTTCTTTGGCTGCATTTGCGATCGCCAATCTTGCCGATCTTACCCCTGCTCAAGCGGCTAACTCAATTGTCAATGGGGAAAATGATAATGGGATTGATGCCATTTATTTCGATCGGATTAAAAAATTGCTTTTGTTGGTACAGGCTAAGGCGGGGAATGCTCCAAATATGGGTGATAATAAAAAATTTTGTGATGGGATTAGAGATTTAGTCCATCAACGTTTTCAGAAATTTAATGATGGCTTTGCGCGGTTGCAGCAAGATG
The DNA here is from genome assembly GCF_036700445.1 of Microcoleus sp. T3_B1. Taxonomy (NCBI): domain Bacteria; kingdom Bacillati; phylum Cyanobacteriota; class Cyanophyceae; order Oscillatoriales; family Microcoleaceae; genus Microcoleus; species Microcoleus sp. T3_B1. The sequence continues at coordinate 32,368 of NZ_JAUBOX010000066.1, read as the reverse complement.
TTGAAGATGCTTTAAATACTAACGGAGTAAAAATAGTTGGCTGTAATATATATCTTGATGAAAGCCTGAGTTCTCATGTGATTACGGATCTTAATCAGTTAAAAAGTGAACTGAATCAGTTCGATCAACGTTTTGAATGGCAAGATTTAAATATTAGCATAACACATGGTTGGTTGACAGCAAAACACGCGATCGCCCCTGTTGATGTAGTCTTGACCTTGGAAAAGTGGCATTGTTTAGATCGGCCGCGTAGGGCATTTTATGGATTGGTTAAGGCTTCAGAACTTGCCTCTTTATATCAAGAGCATAATAAGTCGCTTTTTGAGAAAAATATCCGTTATTACCTAGGTGCAGAGGATGTTAACTTAGCGATTGCGGAAACTGTCAAAGAGCAACCATCTGAACTATTTTATCTCAACAATGGTCTGACGATTACTTGTTCGGTAATTAGTCTGACATCGGGACATACACAGGAATCAACTCAATTTACTTTAAAAGATTTTTCCGTCGTAAATGGCGCGCAAACGGTAGGAGCGATCGCTTCGGTTTATAATGCTAATGGTTCAATATCTGCTGATGCAAAGTTATTAGTTACAATTATTGAAGTGGGGACGGAGACTGACAATATTGGCGAAAAAATTACTGGGGCAAGAAATACGCAAAATGCTGTGCGTGATGTTTATTTTGCCGCGTTAGATTCCAATCAAGAGCGTTTGCGACAGGAATGTATGGTATCGAATATTGTTTATGAATATCGACCATCGGCGGAGCGAAATCAGGATGCGATTACAATTGAACAGGCGGCAGTTGCTCTTGCTTGTTTTAGTGGTAATACGGAAATATTGGTTGCAGCAAAGAGAGAAATTGGTCAACTTTATAAGCGTTATTATTCAACTCTTTTTAGTAATGAAATTTCAGGGATTATGCTTTGTCGGTATGTGCGAATATTTCAATATTTAGATAGCATTTTTTCTGCTTCAGAAAATGCTGCAACAGGTTGACAAAAGATGTTTTATAAGCATGGTAGATTTTTTATTCTGGATATTCTCGGAAGACGCCATAAACCATTGATCAATAAAGTAGAGATTGAGTTGTCTGATGATGATCAAATAGAATTGTCACGAATTGCGTTAGAGCTTGCCGAATTGATTTATAATATTGCTGAATCTCAATTTGCTAGTGACCAGAAGGGTTATCTAGCAATTTTCAAGAGTTTAACCGATGTTGTTCCTTTAACGAGTAGGGTGATGCAAGAGTTAGATCCCAGGAATAATTAGACTAAAAATCAGAATATTCCTAGAGTTTAACTGTTGAGAAAAAGATTAATTATGACTAAAAAGCAGAGACTAGAATTAACCTGGATTGGTAAGGATATTCGCCCCAAGCTGGAGCCGCGAATTTTGCTGGAAGATCCAGAGATGTCTTATCATGCGGCTCATCAGGTGAGTGAAAATGATATTTTTGATAATCGCTTAATCTTTGGGGATAATTTATTGGCTCTCAAGGCTTTGGAGTCAGAGTTTATAGGAAAAGTTAAATGTGTTTTTATCGATCCGCCATATAATACAGGCTCAGCTTTTGAACATTATGATGATGGAGTTGAACATTCTATTTGGCTTGGTTTAATGCGCGATCGTTTAGAGATTTTGCGTAATCTATTGTCGAATGATGGTTCTTTATGGATTACGATTGATGATAATGAAGCGCATTATTTGAAAGTGATGTGTGACGAGATTTTTGGGCGCGTAAATTTTGTTGCGAATGTAATCTGGCAGAAGAAGTATGCGGCATCGAATGATGCACTTTGGTTCAGTAACGATCACGACCACATTTTAGTTTATGCGAAAGTTAAAACGTCTTGGAAACCGAATAGACTTCCTAGAACTGAAAAATCAAACTCAGCATACAAAAACCCTGACAATGATCCTCGTGGTGCTTGGCAATCAGACAATTATACTTGTAACAAATCTATTGATGAGCGTCCTAATCTATACTATCCAATCACTAATCCAAATACTGGTGAAATTATTCTCCCTAAGAAAACGGCAGTATGGAGATATTCGCGTGAGAGACATGAAGATAATGAACAACAGGGCTTAGTGTATTGGGGAGTAGAAGGAAAGAACTCTGTACCTCGCTTCAAGAGATTATTAAGTGCGGTTTCTGACAAAGGAGGAGTACCACAAACAATATGGACATGGGAAGAAGTGGGTCATAATCAAGATGCTAAACGAGAGCAGTTGCAACTTAATGCACAAGAACCCTTTTCAACTCCTAAACCTGAAAAGCTACTAGAACGTATTCTTCAACTTGCCACTAATCCCAAAGATATTGTTCTTGATTCGTTTGCAGGTTCAGGAACAACAGGCGCAGTCGCCCATAAAATGGGAAGACGCTGGATCATGATTGAACTCGGCGAACATTGTCATACTCATATCATTCCCCGACTCAAAAAAGTAATTGATGGCGAAGATCAAGGTGGAATTAGCAAAGCAGTTAACTGGAAAGGTGGCGGCGGGTTTCGATACTATCATCTTGCACCATCCCTACTAGAAAAAGACAAATGGGATAACTGGGTAATCAATAAAAACTATAACGCCGCGATGCTTGCCGAAGCACTCTGCAAAATCGAAGGTTTCACCTACGCACCATCAGACACCTTCTATTGGCAACATGGCTATTCCACCGAAAGCGACTTTATCTATGTCACCACCCAAAATCTTAGTCACGAACAACTATCCAAACTTGCAGACGAAGTAGGACAAGAGCGCACCCTACTTGTTTTATGTACCGCCTTTCGAGGTCAAACCGACATATTCCCAAACCTCACCGTTAAAAAAATTCCTAAACAAATCCTTTCACGGTGTGAATGGGGACATGATGATTACAGCCTAAAAATTGAAAACTTGCCAAAAGCACCCCCAAAGTTCGGACAATTAACACTATTTGACATGGATACCTATGATAAATCAACTTGTTAATAATATTTCTAATCGTCTCAGTCTGCGCCATCCCCAGCGCCAATCTTTAGAAATTCTCGATCGCATTTGTAAACTCTTATCCCTCCCAGACATCATAGATAGAGAAACAAGTTTAGTTGCCATCAAAAAAGAATTCCCAACGTTTACTGACTTCGAGCGCGACTTCCCATCCCTATGTTTTGCCCTAGCCACAGGTGTTGGTAAAACTCGACTCATGGGCGCTTTTATTAGTTACTTATACCTAGCATATAACATTAAAAACTTCTTTATCCTTGCCCCAAACCTGACCATTTATAACAAACTAATTACCGATTTCACGCCCAACACCTCAAAGTATGTATTTACGGGTATCTCTGAATTTGCGCTCTCTCCACCAGTCATCATCACAGGTGACAACTATGAAATGAATGCGCGAACGATCTTAGATCAACAAATTTCATGCAAAATTAATATTTTCAATATCTCAAAAATTAACTCAGAAGTACGCGGCGGTAAAAGCCCCAAAATCAAACGACTATCCGAATATATTGGCGAAAGCTATTTTGATTACCTGTCTCAATTAAAAGACCTCGTAATTCTAATGGATGAATCGCACCGATATCGCGCATCAGCAGGAGTTCGCGCTATTAACGAATTAAAACCATTAATGGGGCTAGAACTTACCGCCACACCCTTTATCGAAACCAATAAAGGTTCAGTAGCTTTCAAAAATGTCATCTATGACTATCCCCTCGGACGTGCCATAACCGATGGATTTATTAAAGATCCAGCAGTCGTCACCCGCAAAGACTTTAACCCTAGAGCAATGTCACCAGACGCGATCGAGCGTCTTAAACTAGAAGACGGCATCTATCTCCATGAAAATATTAAAGCTGAATTAGAAACCTATGCTATTCAAACTGGAAAACAAATTGTTAAACCCTTTCTGTTAGTGATTGCCCGTGACACTACCCACGCCTCAAAACTCATGGAACTCATTCAATCTGATGAGTTTTCCGAAGGAAATTATAAACATAAAGTTATTCAAGTTGATTCTAGTAAAACGGGCGCTCAAGAAGATGAAATGGTAGAGCGATTGCTCAAAGTAGAACATACCGATGAACCTACTGAAATAGTTATCCATGTAAATATGCTCAAAGAAGGTTGGGATGTCACCAACCTCTATACAATTGTCCCTCTGAGAGCCGCAAATTCTAAAATCCTGATCGAGCAATCTATTGGAAGGGGCTTGCGTTTGCCCTATGGAATGCGTACAGGTGTCGAAATTGTCGATCGCCTAAATATCGTCGCCCATGACAAGTTTCAAGAAATTGTCGATGAAGCAAAGCGCCCAGAATCCCAAATCCGCCTGAAACAAATTATCCTCACAGATGAAGACTTACAGCAAAAGACACAAACAGTAATTTCGCGATCGCAACTAGCCCAAAATCTAGGACTTCACCCCGAACAACCCATTAATTTACCTGATAATTTACCTGCAACCGAACCCCAAAATATTCAACAATCCCTATTTCAATCACCTATAGAACAAAAGATTGCACAGCTTACATACCAAGAAATCCTAAAGCTTGAAAGCCGCCCCGAAGAAGTCCCAACCACCGCCCATCTCGCATCCCCAAAAGTTCAGGGAAGGGTGCGCGAAGCCGTAGCTAGAGAATATCAACCCGCACAAATGGAACTTGAAGGTATAATAGCACCTCCAGATATTGAAGCGATCGTTGCGAAAACAACGAATTTAGTTATCCAGCAAACCATCAATATTCCTAAGATTCTTGTTATTCCTAAAGGGCAAGTGCGATCGGGTTTCAGGTCTTTTGCCCTAGATATCACAGGCTTAAATTATCCCGTTCCCTCCCAAGAAGAATTACATATTCAATCGCTAACAACGAATAAAGTTGAATTTATGGGAATTATCAAAGAAAACTTTGAAGAATCACGGCTAGAAAACTATATTGTCAAAAATTTAGTCAACTTCGATGATATTTGCTATGACGAACACGCTGATTTACTCTATGACCTGGCGGGTCAAGTTCTTAGCCATCTTATGACCTACTTATCCGAAGAAGATACACACAAAGTTTTACGCTGTTACCAAAGGGAAATTGCCAATTTTGTCCATAGCCAAATGCAGCCACATTTCTGGGAAGAAACAACAGGTTATGAGGTCAGAATCAGTAAAGGTTTTACAGCATTAAAAGATAGCGCCTACACTACAAATGCTAAGAATTGCCTTGATTATCAATCTTCGCCACGAGACAAAAGCAATATGTCCAAATATCTGTTTACAGGCTTCTCCAAATGCCTCTATCGAGAACAGAAATTTGAATCGGAAGCAGAAAGAATACTAGCACTGATTTTAGAACGGGATGCAATCAAATGGTTTAAACCCGCAAAAGGACAATTTCAGCTTTATTACAAATGGCAGGGAAAATATTCAGAATATCAACCAGATTTTGTGGCTGAAACAGAAGAAGTTATCTATATGCTGGAACCAAAAGCTCGAAATGAAATTGACAATCCTCAAGTGCTTGCTAAGAAAGATGTCGCAGTTCAATGGTGTCAATATGCTTCGGACTATATGCTAAAGCACGGTGGCAAACCTTGGAAATATGTCTTAATTCCCCATGATGAGATCAAAGAAAATATGAGACTCCAAAAACTAAGCGATCGCTATACCGCCACTACTAAGGGTTAATTTCAGGGGCGATCGGGATCTAAAAAGTAATCACTAGCCATGCTACCAACCGATGCCAAAGGGCGAAATCTAGGAAAATATTTCAACTATCGAGAAATCCTTCATTACTCGATGCTATATTTTTAGCCCCCCAGCTTTTCCATTACCCTACTCTTCAAGTTCTAAATATCGAGCCAAAATCTGTTTAATTTCTGGTATTTGGTGCAACTCCAATTGCCCAAGACAGCGCACAAGTCTGCGTTTATCAAACGTCATCGGATCGACGCACACGATAAAACTCTCGGTACTCAGACCATTGAGAGTCGAAGGAATTACTGGCAAAATAATGGGCCGTAAATGCTCGTTTGGAACAGCAGAAGTGATGGGCAGAACTGTAACTTTACTGCGTTGATTAAAAGCAGTTCCTGAAATAATTACCGCCGATCGAGTCTTGCGGATTTCTGTACCGACTCAAGGATCGAAATTCACGAGCCAGATGCTTCCCAGTCGGTAATCGCTGCTTGCTGCCATGCTTCATCCTCATCGGCTAATTCATCGCTCAGTTCATCGAGCAATAAACAGGCTTCTACCATTGCCTCCTGTTCTTGTTGTTTGCGCCATGCTTGCAATAAAAGCTCAATTAGCCGACTGCGATTTTCTACACGATCGTCAATGTAACGCACTAGCTCATCTGGCAAAGAGATAGATACTTTCATAAAAAATACTCGATAGTGTTGGAAACGCAGTTTTTTTGGCTTGTTCGGCTAGCAGCACTGCCTTAGTTATTGGCTCACCTTACGGAACAAAAAGACGACCAACGCCCATCCAGGTTTCGATATCCAGCAAGATTTCCAGAATACGGTCAACTTGGGCGGTTTCGATAGACTCGATCGGCTAAAAATCGATCGGCATCTCCAATCGTAATCACAGGAAGGGAATCCACTGTATTTTCTTCTCTGATCACCTGTTCCAGGGAGTCTTCACCCCTCATGCTGCGGTTGGCAGTAAGCAAGATCATTTGATTGGCCTGAGCAAGTCGCCAAACAACTCGATCGTTACTGTCGAGCGACAAATTCATCTGCTTGAAAGTCACCAAACGAATTGGGAGTAGATTTAACCAGCCTTGACTCGCAATATTTCCTAATAAAATCTCTGCATGACCTCCGAGATTGTGATCGATCAGAAAATTCATGCTTCTAGTTCGTGTTTGGCTTTCTGCTCTTGAAGTTTGGCCCAAAGAGCCTCTCGACCGGGTTTGGGTGGCATCGCTGCAACGCGGGCTGAATGTTCGCGATTGCGTTCTTCCCAGTAATGCTGAATTTCCTTAGCTTGCCTTAAAACAATTTGATATTCTGCTTCGACTTCTGCACGATTTGCCTCAATGTAGGATAAAGCAACGTCCATCTGAGCGTCTGTTAATTCAAACAAGGAACGGATAAACTTCGGGGGATATTGAGCCGTCAGGTAGTCCATCACATCATAGAGAGTGATGCGCGTACCTGAAATTGTCAGTCCGCGCTCTGTACGAATAATAATTGGTTGGTTGTTGGATACTGAAACCATACCCATAGCCTCTGAAACCGCTTAGGAATAACCCGATCGTACCTTACAAATTGGTAATGTCGTGTTTGTAGAAACCTTTGAGCAAATCTATCAGACGCCCCCTATAGCAATCCTAAATCAGTACAAATATGTAGGGGTAGTGCTAAGAGTGCCTACCCCCACGGATCGGGGCAACCACGGGGGGTTTGCCCCTACAACAATTAAACAATTCATTTAGGATCGCTATACACAAAATTAGCCGGATCTTGATCTCGCCGATGCTTCAGCAGAATCGGAGAACCTTGGCCATCACCCACCAAAGCCGCCGTTTCCTCCAACGCTTCCCTCAATCGCTTGGCCGCGTAGATCGACATATCGCGGGGCACATTCACCCGATCGCGCAAATACCGCAAAGCCGCATCAGAACCAGCCGGCGGCGTACAAACTTCGCCAGTCATCATCAAAGTTAAAGCACAACGCAAAGCCTCATCGAATAACTTGTCATCAGCAGGATTGACTCGAACGATGTTGCGCTGGTGCTTAATGACGCGGTGAAGTGCTTCAGCGCGGGAGGTTTCCGGTTCTGGATACATCACATCCGGGAGTCCAGCCCAAGGCCCATTATCCACGCGGGCTTTATTGAGTAGCATCTGAGGTTCGCCGTTTTCATAACACCCGCCCATCTGAGGCGGTAAATCATGGACGTGGGTGTGAAAATCGCTCTGAGTGCCGCGATAGGTAGGGCGGGTTTCCATCGCCGCAAACCAGTCAGCAAAGCGCGGGTTTTCTTCGCGCATCGAGTAGCCTTTGTAGTAGTAAAGACTGGCATTCATCCGTTCGACGTAGGGCGTAAAGATGACATCCGCTGTGCCAAATTCATCGAGGAAATAAGGCCCCGGAGTGCTAGCTAGGGCCTTTTCTACCTGGGTGACGACGCTGATAAATTGGTTGCGGTTGTGTTGTTCTACTTTGGCTGAACTTGCTGGGTAGCACAGCCAAGAGCACCAGGCTCTAAATAGCAGTCGCTCTAGCCGCCGCATAGGTACTACTGCGGGGTGTTCCATCCCCAAACCCAAGGGGCCATAGACTCGTTCCAGCGCGATTAAGATATCATCGCTTTCGGTGATGATGCGGCCGTCTAGTTCGATCGCCGGTAGCATTCCCGATGGCACTTTACGCTTGTACCAGCTTTCCTTTTCCCCATAGCAGAACATTGTAACTTTGTCAATACGGTAGGGGATTTCTTTTTCTTCCAGCCACAGCCAGATTTTTTGACAGTAGGGACACCAAGCGTGGTTGTCGCGGTACAGGGTGACTCGCACATCCGATTCGGTTTTACCAAAGAGGCGCAAGCGGGCTTGGGCGTTGGTTGGCCCGTTGACGCGATCGACTTGAAAGTCTGTGAGGGCTTCTAGTTGTGTCCAGCTTAGGGGGGTGGCGATCGTGGCGGTGGATGTCATGGGTGAATTAGTGCGGATGATGGTTGTCAGAAATATAGACTAAATGTATATCGTTTCTAAGTCGCGATCGTCCAAAAGTTAGCCACCCCCTTGATAATTCGGCGGTTGAAACAGGGGCAACCACGGGGGGATTGCCCCTACCACACAAACTTTCATCCGAGAGCTCTTCTGTTTCATTCTCAGTATTTTGTAGGGGTCGTGCCCCCGTGCCGACCCTCCCCATCCATTTAAGCCGGATTTGGGTTCAAATCAGAGCGAACATATCTTGGGTAAGCGAGCTTGATGACAAACCAGTGACAGACGCTAACAACTCACCAGTGCTGGCGATACGGATCAGGGTGTCCTGCGCCTGGATACCTGTACCCTGGCTAAATGTCAACTGGTTAAATGTTAGACCGCCGCTTAATGCCAGTAAATCTTGACCAGTCTGGAAATCAGTAATGATGTCCACTCCTGCACCAGAGTTCAGCACAAAGCGATCGCGACCCTCACCACCTATGAGCCAATCATTGCCTAAACCGCCATTGAGCAGGTCATCACCAGCACCACCGCTAACAGTATCATTTCCCAAGTCTCCAAAAAGGGTGTCATTTCCCAAGTCCCCGGAAACTAGGTCATCGTCCTTACCGCTGTGGACAACATCATTATCTTTACCGCCATAGACAGTATCATTTCCCATGTCTCCGAAGAGGGCATCATCTCCTAAATCTCCTAAAACCAGGTCATTATCCTTGCCGCCGCGAACAATATCGTTGCCTTTACCGCCGTAAAGAGAATCGTTTCCCTGATTGCCGTTGAGAAGGTCTTTGCCTTGATTGCCATAGAGCAAGTCATTACCCAATCCACCAACAAGAGTGTCATTTCCCGACTTACCGATTAAGACATCATCATTTTGAGTACCTGTGATTGAGTCGTCATTGTCAGTGCCCATTAAGGTGTCACCGCTAATCCCCTCAAGCGTTGGGGTTGGTAGTGGCGTTGGCTCTGGTAGTGGTGTCGGTGTCGGTGTTGGCTCTGGTAGTAGCGTTGGCTCTGGTATTGACGTTGGCTCTGGATTGGGTGTTGGTGTCGGTGTTGGTGTCGATATTGGCGTTGGTTCTGGATTGGGTGTTGGTGTCGATATTGGCGTTGGTTCTGGATTGGGTGTTGGTGTCGATATTGGCGTTGGTTCTGGATTGGGTGT
>NZ_JAUBOX010000066.1:0-22428 GCF_036700445.1 Microcoleus sp. T3_B1 | reverse complement strand
TGGCGTCGATATTGGCGTTGGTTCTGGATTGGGTGTTGGTGTCGATATTGGCGTTGGTGCTGGATTGGGTGTTGGTGTCGATATTGGCGTTGGTTCTGGATTGGGTGTTGGTGTCGATATTGGCGTCGATATTGGCGTTGGTTCTGGATTGGGTGTTGGTGTCGGGGTTGGAGTGGGATTAGGTGTTGGCGTGGGATTAAGTGTTGGCTCGCTGTCAGCTTTCACTGTGACGATCGCCTTGGCAGTCCCACTACCGCCATTGCTATCACTCACGGTGTAATCAAAAGTCGCCTCTCCAGTGAAATTGGTGGCAGGGGTGAAAACAACATTGCTGTTTTGGTCGAGTACAACACTACCGTTGTTGGCATTGCCAACCTTGCTAATATTTAGAGCATCGCCGTCTATATCGCTGTCGTTAGCCAGCAGGGTTGTTGAGGCGATCGTAACGGGAGTATTTTGATTGGTGGTAGCGGTGTCATCTTGAGCTAACGGTGCATCGTTGACGGGAGTGATTTCCAGCGTCACGATTTGGGAGTCTGTCCCTTCTTTACCGTCGCTGACAGTATAGCTAAAGGTTCCAGCCGCACCATTCGCATTTGCAACAGGAGCAAATACTAATCCTGTTAGCTTATCAACCGTTAAGGTATTTCCAACTGCCACTGCTGTATTATCAGCTAATCGAACCACACCTTTAGTTGTCTCTGGCAGCGCATCAATTGTAATAGTTAGTGGGTCGCTATTTGCATCAGTTGGTGCTGTAATATCCAAGGTTGTAGCGACGGCATCTTCTAAAATTGTTAGGGTTTTGTCATTATTTGCTATTGGTAGTTTGTTGCTAGATATCGGCGCGATATTAACATTCACGCTGGCAGTCGATGTAAAGTCAAAAAGGTCAAATGCCTTAGCTGTAATAGTTCTGGTGCCAACTGTCCCAGAAATATTGGCAAACGTAGCCTGATATTTGTTAGTACCTGTTGGAGCTGCGACAACAGTTTCGTCAGGAGCATCGACAACACCATTGCCATTGATATCAAAGGAAACACGCACTGACTTAATTGCCGAGTTGTCAGTTGCAGTTAGATCGACGGTCAAAGAACTACCAACGACTATTTCAACGCTAGGCGCTGGTTGGTTAATACTAACCAAGGGAGTTTCGTTATCAGAAGGGCCATGTAATTGTTCTATTGTTTCGCGGGTAATCTCTGACTCTTCAGAGTCCGGCAATTTCGTACCCATTTGGTATTCTTTACCAAAGCTATTTCCTAAATTGTCTAAATAGTTGGAGAAATCGAGTTTGATATGGCTCCAGTCATCAAAAGGCAGACTTCTCGAATAGTCTCGGACTAGCTGACCCTTTTCTCCTGGAAAACCCTGATAGATATAATTCATCAGGCTTTGGTAATTAACCTTGAGGTCGTAAATTGTTTTATTGTAACCGTCAGTACCAGGTGGGTTAGTTTTTAAATTATCAAATCCTCCGTGAAACAAGCCCAAATTATGACCTAGTTCGTGAGCCAACGTTTGCCCTTGGTAAAATCCTTTTACATAAGGGATTTCTTTCTTAGATTCAGGTGAACTCGGATTAGGAACGTAAGATAACTTGTTATTTTCTGGGCCGCGACTGCCTTTTAGAGAAATGATTAGGTCGTTGCCAGGAATAGAATAGCGTTCTTTGCTATCCGGAACAGATATTTCAGCCCAACCTGAATTTCCGGGGAACTGATAAAGATTATTTGAATCTTTTTTTGCAACCTCGTCTGCAAATATAGCATAATGGAAAGCTAGCTCTCGCGCTCGCTTGGTTGTTGTACCAAAGAAATTATTTTTGATACTTTCAAACGATCTGACGACTATAGGGCGACCCAACGGATCTGGATCTTTAAAAGTCACTGGCTCATCTGGGCCAAAGAAAACACCATGTATGTGGTTGCCAGTAACTGCTTCGGCAATCTCGTCGCCTCCTTGAAGATATAGCGGGTTGGGAGCACCTCCTGCCAAAGGACCCATATTTCGATAAAGGTTCTTTCCAGCATCAACGTGAACAGTGATGCCAGTGCTGCCATCTGGATTTTGCACGGGTGCATTGGCAAACATCTTTACCAAAAAATCGATCGCCTCTGGTTCTGGAGAAAAATCACGCTTCGTGACCAGATCCGGCTTCAACCAATCAATTTCTAGGAACAAGTCTTTGCGATCGGGGTTGGCTCCCATTGCTGCCAAGTTGAGATCTACAACCCCATCTCGATCGATGTCAATTCCATTAGTCTCCCAATCATCTAGCAAGCCATCTCCATCGGTATCCAGATGCTCGGCACGCACCACCATATCGCCTTTATCCGTAGAAACCCAAAAACCAAGCCTGTGGTCGCCTTGTTGTTGTTTGCTGACATCTGTTGTGGCTTTGCTGAGAGGGTCATAGACTGCGATCTTGTCAACTGTGGCGTCGTTAATCTTATCCCCTATTTGAATGGCAGGAATCGGACTGGTTTTATTAAAATCAAGTACCTCAGGCGGTGCGGTAGGAGATAGGGGTTTTTCCACTGCAACCCGAACCGTCCAAAGACCTTCTTGACCTGAGAAAAAGAAAGGTTTATTAGTGACCGGATTGTTGCGACTAGGTGTGTTTGGTGTACCAATAAAAGAAACAACGAAGCTATCGCCAGCAGTTATGCCATTCTCTCCCTTATCTAGGTAAGAGACAGCCACTCTACTGTCCAGATCGAAGCTATCTAAGAATATAGGAGCACCTGAGTCGTCGTATCCTAATTCCGCTTTTGGTTCCGTCGTGTTTTCTCCGGCAATCGGAATAAGTGTGCGAAGGCCAGATGGATCTTTAATGTTATTGATGCTGGCAAAAATACCAGGGCCCCTGCCTCGATCGCCTGCAAAAACAACGATGTTTCCATCATCACTAATACCCGGACTCATACCCAGTTTAGTAAATTTCCTGTAGGGAGGATTAGGACTAGAATTGGCGATATCAACAGACTTACCTAAGTCGTAATCAAACAACTTAATCGGCGAAGGCGGAGTAGTTCCATCCCCAAGCTTATTTCCAAACCGCACAACGATTTGTCCGTTGTCAGCAATCATGGGACGCGCTGCTACAGCAGATTGCGTTGAGAGTGGGGTTGTGTTATATCCAATCGATGCCTCAGTTGCTAATAACCTATTTACATCGTCTAAAGCAGAGAAAACTACTTGTCCCTTGTTGTTGATGCTTGGCTGGCTAAAGACGGTATCGAAAGAATCAAAAATACTGCCAGAAGTCGTTACAATATTTTCAAAATTTTCATCTTTTGTTGCTCCTGGATTGTCAGCATTCCTGACCCGAATTGCGCCGATAGCTTTAAAATCAGCACTTATCCGTGAATCGTGAGTTACGATTTTGTTGTCATTATTAATCTGAACAGCCCGTGTAGAATTAGCAGCTACAGAATTACTTCCTGTAATATCTCTAATTGCTTCACCATTGAACGGCCCAGCAAAAATATCAGTTGATATATCGGGAGTAGCCATAAAGGCTACGATACCCGCATCATTAATTGATGGGTTGTCTCCTATACTTTTCCATCCCAATGTATTTGCAGATGCAATGACATCGAATTTGTAGAAAGCGCTCATAAATTATTTCCTTAGTTTGTTGTGGTATTTGCATTACAGAAAATTTGCGATCGCCCTTCGCCATCCCTACTGACACAAGAGCGATCGCTGCGAAACTTGGTACAACCGAGGCATAGCATTGAGTAATTTAGGACGTACTGAAGAAGCAGAAGCTAGCTTTAAGCAAGCAGAGGTGCTGAAACCTAACCACCAGTTATATCATGTCCGATCGGGTTTGCGATCGTTTACAGGTGGTTTTGGATTGGGGTTACTGGTTGAGATGACTGGCTATTATCAGCGATCGCAGTTAGCTCATTTGCTCCTTTAGCCTGGATCAAGCAGTCCTTGACATTCCCAAACAACTTGCACTCTATAGTAGTGTCTTTGGTAAATTTCAGATCGATCGTTCCTTGGGGCTTAACTGATTTCTCGATCAATTCCTCCTCTAACTTTTTAAAAGCCGCGATCGCATTGTTTGCTTCAGCATTTACTCCTGTAACCTGCAATAGGATTTTTCTGACTTCCTCGAAATGACTGCGGTTTAAAACAGTGCCTTCTGGAATTATTAGATTGGTTGTTCCTTCCGGGCTGTCGGATTTTTTTTCGACTTCCTTTTCTAGGGTTTCAACAGCCGCGATCGCCTTGTCCATCTTAGCATTATTATTTTTCTGCTTGATTTTTCTTTTTTGTTCACTTGCCTCTTGCTGAGTGATGGCTATTAAGAATCGATCTTGCAAGGAACGGAAGACAGCAGTCCCTGCCGAACCAGCGACTAAGGACATTGCTAATAAACTCAATACGCTCGCTGGTTCGATAACCACCATAGTAGGAACAGCAGCAAACGCACCAATAATAATTCTGGAAAAAATGCCCAAATCAATTACATTGTCTACAGTAGCGTAAGCAAGTTTTGCTGCCAATTCATCCTCGCTGGGTGCGTGGGGTCGCTCAATATTGCCTTGCAGGTTCAGCAACTCAAAAATAATCCCGCCAACTCCTCCAGCAATTAGCGTCACTAAAAGCACTACATAAAATTTGGGATTGTCTAGAGACTTGCTTTTTAAAATTACTTCGACATCCCAATCTGTTTGGCCAACCTGAGTAGAAAGTGCTGGTAGCGATGCCGGCGGACTTGGTTTATCGCTCTGGGCGCAGGCATCTGTGACACCTATGCTACTGGCTAGGAATAACCCAATCAGAATACATTTTATGCGTTTCATATTTTAGTTTCTCACTTTGTGGAAAATTTTAGTTTTAGCGATCGCTTTCTACCATTCCCGATAACTAGGATGCGAGCGCACTTCGCCATCCCTACTGAAACAAGGGCGATCGCGTGTATTATTGAGGAGTACAGAATTGTGAGTAAGTATTTAACACTAATCAACGAATACATCTGCTCCTCCAGAACCTGTTAATCCAAACGTTCCTGGTTCTTTGTCACGGCCTTCTCTGGCAACACACCAACCACTTTCATAAACAAAGTTACCAGCAACATTAGTTTGGTTTGTTTCTGAGTTAATGACTACATTGTCCACATGATCGTAATTCCAATTATGTAAAATTTCATGAACTATTACGCCTGCCCAGGTATTTTTATTAAAACGAGGGTTTGACAAATTGTAAGCATTAAGGCTTAAGGCAAAATCCTTTGCTCTTTCGTTAGGTTGTTGAATAGTAAGGCCTAGAATAGCTTGTCCCAAAATCTTGTTCTCTTCATACATTTTACTAATATAAACGCGCCTGGGTCGTCCTAGTGCCCGGTCATTTACAGGATATTGAGTAAGAAAAATTTCAACAGCACCTTTAGGATTTGTACCAAAATAACCATTATTTACATACTTGCCAATACAATCATAAACTTCTTTGCGTTGTAACAGTTCTTGAGCTTGGGCTAGACTTTCCCATATTAGCTGGCGCTGTTCGTCAGAAAAACTTTTAGCAACTCGGGGAGCGGGAAATTTAGGCCAAGAATATGCACTTTTTGGGCTTGAATAAAAATCCTCTGGGTTAAAATTCTGTTCAACCGGACGACGTTGACGACGTTGACCCGGAATTGGTTTATTACGTTGGGATAAAGCGTCTGGTACAAATGAAGGATAGTCAGCCTGAACTGGCAGTTGTCTCCCGAGAAGACCAAGAAGTGATACAACCAAAATACTTACAGCAAGAATTAGCAATAATTTTTTATTTGACATTTTCATAAAATATCCTTCCCTTTTAATATTGAAATTCACTGGTTCAATCAACCTTGATTCAGTAATAACCCGGATGCGGCAGCGGTGTCTGTGAGTAAAAGTTATAAATAGTTATATCGTGGCTGCAAACTATACCAACTTTTAAGTATAATTGCTTAAATACCTGCACTTGGGGACAGGAACCACGACCCTTGCGCTCACACACCGGGTAATTTTAAATAAATGACGATCGACGAAGCACTGCTTTTCCTCGACTCAGTTCTCAAACAAGAGCACCTCAACGATATTCACATACTGGTATTGCGGCAGACTTGGGAAGGACACTCTTATCCAGATATTGCCAAAAGCGCGGGTTATGATGCCGAATATATTAAGTTTGTTGGGTTTCAGTTATGGCAAATTCTCAGTCGGGTATTCGGAGAAAAAGTCACCAAGAGTAACGTTCAGTCAGTTATGCGACGGCAAGCACAACATACACAATTAGCCGTGCCACTACCAAATAGCCAAATTAGTCACAATATCAACCAACAAATCGATCGCAGTGGTACGATCGCCGATCGACTTACAACTGATGTAACCAAACTCAACAAAACTATTAATTGGGGAGAGGCAATTGATGTTTCTATTTTCTACGGACGTGCAGAAGAATTAGCTTTATTAGAACAGTGGCTAATCGGCGATCGCTGCCGCCTAGTAACGCTGTTGGGGATGGGTGGCATTGGCAAAACCTCTCTGTCTATCAAGTTAGCAGAACGCATCCAAGAACAATTTGATTATATTATTTGGCACAGTCTCCGCAATGCTCCATTAATACTTGACTTATTGGTAGAATTGATTCAATTTCTCTCGAACCAAAAGGAAACGAATTTACCAGACACCTTAGATGCTAGAATCTCGCGACTGATACACTATCTGCGACAGCATCGGTGTCTGTTAATATTAGATAACGTCGAGTCTATTCTACAGGAAGAAGAACGCACGGGTTCTTATAGAGATGGATATGAAGGATACGGTCAACTTCTGCGATGCGTAGCCGAAATAAATCATAAAAGTACCCTGCTACTAACCAGTCGAGAAAAACCGATTGGTTTAGCCGCAAAAGAAGGAAAAAAGTTGCCAGTTCGTTCATTACAACTGACAGGTTTAACAACCCCAGAAGCACAGGAAATTGTCCAAGGGATTGCTTTTTTTCAAGGTTCAGACTGCGAATGGGATATTTTGAGATCCCACTATGCTGGAAATCCGTTAGCCTTAAAAATGGTAGCTCCAGCCATCCATGATTTTTTTGACAGTAGCCTGACCAAATATTTAGAACTTTTAAATCAAGGAACTTTAGTATTTGATGATATTCGGAACCTATTAGACCGACAATTTAATCGTTTATCAGATTTAGAAAAAAAGGTGATGTACTGGCTGGCGATCGATCGGGAGCCAGTCTCGCTGGGAGAGTTACAACAAGATTTTGTTTCAAAATTAACTGTCAAAGAATTACTAGAGGTTTTAGGTTCTCTCGTTAGACGTTCTCTCATCGAAAAAACCTCAGACGGCTACACTCAACAACCCGTCGTCATGGAATACATGACGGAACGATTAATCGAAAAAGTCTGCACTGAGATAACCAACAGCGAAATTGACCTTCTCAGAAGCCATGCTCTTCTCAAAGCTACAGCTACAGAATACCTTAGAGATACGCAAGCTCGTCTTATCCTTAAACCTATTGCCGATCGACTGCTTTTTACTTTTGAAAGCCAGCAACTTCTAGAAAACCAACTCAAACCAATTCTGGCATCACTGCGCGGTAAACTAACACTAGAAACTGGCTATGCTGCGGGTAATATTATAAATCTATTGCGTCAGATGCAGCCAGATTTAAGCGGTTGGGATTTTTCTAATTTGACCGTTTGGCAAGCTTATTTACCCGATACGAATTTGCATCAGGTAAACTTTGCTGGTGCTAATTTAGCTAATTCCGTTTTCGCCGAAGTTTTGGGAAGTGGTTTGTCAGTCGCTTTTAGCCCGGATGGAAAACTTTTAGCTTTGGGCGATACCAATGGTGAGATTCACTTGTGGCAAATGCCAGAAGCTAGGCTGCTGAAAACTAGCAAAGAAGACGGCAGCATCGTGTTATCCGCTGCTTTTAGTCCGGATGGGAAAACTCTTGCTACTGGCGGTAGTAACGGGAGGATTCGTTGCTGGGATGTTAGCAGTTGGTCGATTCGTCAAATATTGCAGGGAAATACTAGCACTGTGCTGGGAGTTGCTTTCAGTCCAGATGGCAAGATGCTTGCTAGTAGCATCGGTGATGGAACTGTGCGTTTTTGGGATTGGAGTAATGGACGATGCTTGCTAACTTTGCCAGCACACAAAAGTCAGGCTTGGTCGATCGCATTCAGTCCTCAAGGTAAGATTTTAGCTAGTGGCGGTGATGACGGAAGGCTCAAACTGTGGGATGTAGAGACGGGAGAATGCCTGAAAATGTTTGAGAGTGACAGCAGTCAAATTCGATCGGTGGCTTTCAGTCCAGATGGTAAAACGGTAGCCAGTGGCGGTGATGATTCTGCGATCGACCTCTGGGATATTAACACGGGTGAAGTCTTGAGGATTTGCTCTGGGCATTCACAAATAGTGGTGTCTGTTGCCTTTAGTCCTGACGGCCAGATTTTAGCAAGTTGCAGCGAAGACCGCAGCGTGAGATTGTGGGAAGTTGCATCCGGTCAGTGCCTAAAAACACTGCAAGCACACACCAGTCGGGTTTCAGCCGTCGCGTTTAATCCTGATGGCAAAACTTTAGCTAGCACTGGTGAAGACCGCACGCTAAAACTGTGGGATGTTAAAACAGGTCAATGTCTGAAAACACTTTACGGGCAAAGCAATCCAGTGACATCGGTAGTTTTTTCACCAGACGGTCACAGCTTAGCCAGTAGCGATCGCGCCGTCAGATTATGGAATGCTAAAACAGGAAAATGTCTTAAAAGCTTACAGGATGGACAGACTAATCGGTTGAAATCCATTGCTTTCAGTCCCGATGGACACTTGCTTGCAAGTGGATTCTATGACACTACTGTCAGGTTATGGGATGCTACGACTGGACAGTGCCTAAAAAGTTTACAGGGTCATTCAGCTTGGGTTTGGGGAGTCGCCATCAGTCCCGACGGTAAGACGTTGGCTAGTTTCAGTGGCGACCAGATTATAAAACTATGGGATATCAGGACAGGGCACTGTCTTTATACTTGCGCCGAACCAGAGGGCTGGGTGTTGGCAGTTGCGTTTAGTTTTTCAGGTCATATCCTCGCTTCTGCCACTGCTGATAATACGGTGAAGTTATGGAATATCAGTACAGGGGAAGTTTGGAAAACTTTTACCGGACATAGCGGTTGGGTTTGGTCTGTTGCCTTTAGTCCTGACGGTAATATCCTGGCAAGCAGCAGTAGTGACAGTACCATCAAATTTTGGGATATCAATACAGGAGAATGTCTGACCACCCTAGAGGGACATGACGGTATTGTGTCATCTGTAATGTTCAGTCCTGATGCTACACACTTGGCGAGTGGCGGTCATGACCAAACTGTACGAGTGTGGGATGTTAGCACGAATGAGTGCTTGCAAGTTCTGCGGGGACACGACAATTGGGTGTGGTCGGTTGCTTTTAGTCCAGATGGTCGAATTCTAGCCAGTGCCAGCCAAGATGAGACGATTAAGCTTTGGGATGCAGTAACGGGTGAGTGTAGCAAAACCTTGCCTGTTCCCAAACCTTATGAAGGAATGAATATTGCAGGTGTTAAAGGTTTAACTGAGGCGACTATTGCGACGCTCAAAACACTGGGGGCAGTTGAAGTAAGTTGATCGTGACTATAGCAATCCTAAATGATTCAGATACATTTGTAGGGGTAGTGCCCCCGTGCCTACCCCCTATCTATCGGGCAACCGGGCGTGGGATTGCCCCTACAATAATTATGCAAATGATTTAGGATTGCTATAATACCAAATCCGGGTTTACTACCCCTTTTTTTTTGTATTATTTGTCATTGCGAGGAAGGAAGCAATCGCAGAGACTAAGCGATTGCTTCGTTCCTCGCAATGATATCAACTCCGCTAGCATCGTCGGGCGTAAAATCGAATCAACAGTCAATACTCAACTATCATTCAGTTTTTCGACTCCAAGTTAACAGTCAACAGTCAACAGTCAACAGTCAACAATAATTCCGGTGCAACCGGAATTGATATGACGGAGGGGTAGTCATGATATTAAACCCGGATTTGGGATCGGGCGACTACATTGGAGGGGGTGGGGCGTCTTGAATTTTAGCCAGTGCTGCTTTCATTTCAGGAGTGGCTAGCAACTTTTGGGTATCTGCGATCAAACGATCGCCCCAGAGGTTTTCTTTGAGATATTCTACGGTAGCATACCGTTTGTCGAGTTTTAGAGCTGCTTCTCCCATCGCTAAGCCTTTTGCTTTGTCGCCTTTGCCGTAGAGTGCTACTGCTAGAGCTAGCATTGCTTCGGCTGCTTTGTCGTCGATCGCGATCGCTTCTTGCCAGCGTTTGATGGCGCTATCAACATCTCCCATTTCGTATTTGACTAATCCGATATTGTTGACAGCCGGCCAAAGATTTTTTTCTAAAGCAAAGGCTTTTTCGTATTGGGCGATCGCCTGATCGAACCGCTTCAGCTTATAAAAAGCATTGCCTAAATCAAATAATGCACCGGGAGTGTCTGGTTTTAGTTTTAATCCTGCTTGCAAATATTCGACTGCTTTCTCGTAGTTCGTTTTCCGAAAATGAGCTTCTCCCAAGACAAATTTAATTGATGGATTTTCTGGCGACAGAGATTGAGCTTGCCCCAAAGCTTCAATGCCTTTGTCAAACTGCTCGACTTGAAGGTACAAGCTACCTAACAAAGTCCAAGTTTGAGCATTTTTGGGGGCTAACTGTGTGGCGAGTTCGGCTCTGGGTACCGCTAGTTGGTACTGCTGGAGTCTGGCTAGCTGGACGGCTTCTTCTGCAAGGCTCAAGGCCGTTTGTTCGAGTTGGGCCGAGTCGATTTGCAGGGTGTAAGGCAGGAGTGCCTGTGCAACAGCAGGCTCGGGCATTGCCCCCAAACCGAGTGCGAGTAGCAGAGATATTAAAGGAATGCGATTAGGCACTGTACAGCCCCAGAAAAAAATATAAGGGTTTCTCGATCGCCTATAATAACTCATATTTTTGAGTTTTGATATTGCTTCTTGACTCGCAACACTTCTGGGTTTTCATTTAAATACTTCTCAAATTATGTTGGCACTCAGGATAGCCGTTTTTCTTCACTATTTTATAGACGACTGAGAAGGTCACTACAAACAAGCTAAGTTATGAGCTATTATAAAGTTGAATCAGTTAATAAATAAGGCTTCGCGGTTGTCAGTTAAAGCTCTACAAAATTCTGTTTTAGCTCATAAATAATAGTTTATTTTTACTGATTTATAAACGAGTTAATTCCGCACTACAAACCTGGTAAATCCTTCATTTTCACGAGCTTGAGTGAGTTAATAAAGCCTGTTGAATTTTATCTAACAATTGTGCTGCCGATAAGGAAGAAGGCAAAATTTTGGCTGATACTTCTTGCAGTAGAAAGTCGATCGACTCGGATTCCGAATTTACGGCAGACCGATAATCCCAGACTAAAATTGGCAGTTTTACTGCCATTTGGCGCAGGTTGGATAGCGCCTGCAGCATAGCGGTTGATTCTGAGGGGGCATCTCGCAAACACAGCAAAACTAAGTCAACGCTTTGATATTGCAACTGCTGCAAAACTTCTGTCCAGCAGGGAGCGATCGACCCTCGAAATCCTGCGGTGTGGATGTACTGGATCAAAGCTTGAAAGTTGGGAGTAGAAAACTGGGAATTGGGGAGGGGAATCTCGGCATTTGTCGATCGATCGCCATGTTCCAATTCTTCCGTTGGGTTCCCCCCAGAAGAGGAGTGCAAATCGGGTAAAGTCGAAATGTCGGCAAATAAAATGCTGGGCTTCCAACTCATGCCCGCAGCAACTTGAATTACTTGCCACAAAGCACTTGGTATTAACCCGGTTGGTGAATTTTCACCGTCGTCGGGACTGCTAGTGGCTAAACAGGGAAATACCGACAATCCTTTGACTTGATTTGCCAGTTGCGTAGTTCGGGAGTCTAAAGTCACCAAGGGGAGAGAACCCAAATTTCGAGACCGACTTAACTGTTCGATAAAAGCTAAGGGGTTTTGCAGTTGACTTGTACCATCCAAGACGATCGCGTCGGGCCGCCAAATTCTTGCCACGAGTTCTGCTTGGCCGAGGTCGTCTGCTTCTAAAACCCGGCAGTAGTTGGGGTTGAGCAGTAAAGCGGAACCTTGAGACGAACTGTTTTGCGGGCTGAGCCACAACACGGTTAAAGGACTTTTTACTTTCGGGCTACTAGCATTACTTTTGCCGATCAAGTCTCCCAGCAGCCGCCGCAAAGCGGGTTCTTCCACCGGCAAGCTCAAAAAGCCTTCGGCCCTGTTGACACTGGCCCGTTCTTTTTCGCCTCTGGTGGCCGTGACGATCGCCGGAATCGATCGGGTATCCGGGTCACTCTTGAGCAGCGTCAGCACGTCCCAACCCGACAGCAGTGGCAGCAGCGGGTTGAGGAAAATCGCTTCGGGACTGAACCTACGAGCTTTTTCCAGCGCTTCGGTGCCGGAACGGGCGACTATTACTTGGTAGCCCAAACCTGAGATGACGTTGGTTAAATCTTCGATATATTTGGGAACTGCTTCGACTATTAATACTAAACGAGAGCGAGAATTGGCGATCGGAATCTGATATTGGGGTTTTAATAATTCTTCCTCAGCGGCTCCCGGTGCCGGGACTTCTTCACTCCTATTTCCCGGAGGATTTGGTGGCAGCAGCAGGGTAAATTGAGAGCCTTGGTTTTCGGAGGAAATAAACGAAACGTCTCCGCCGTGGAGCCGAGCTAGGCGTTGAGTCAGTACCAGTCCCAGTCCGGTTCCTTGAAAGCGCCTGGTAAGGGGGCTTTCTAGCTGTTGGAATTTCTGAAATATCAGGTGCTGTTTGTCGGTGGGGATGCCGATGCCAGTGTCCCAAACTGTGAATGCGATCCAGCCTTCCCAAACATTTACTTTCAATCCGATTTTGCCGCCGAGTTCGGTGAATTTTAGGGCATTGGAAAGGAGGTTAACCAGCATTTGCCGCAGCCGCAGTTCGTCGGCAATTAAGTGGCTCAGTCCCGGTTCTATTTCGAGTGTAAATTCTATTTGGGCGGATGGTTCTGCGTTTGCTGTACCGTCCGTTGTGCTCGGAACGGGAGGGTTTTTTTCTTCTTGCTGTTGCAGTTGTTTTGCTTGTTCAAAGGCTCTTTGGCAGGTTGATGCTATTTCGACCGGTTCGGGAATTAGTTCTAGCTGCCCGGTTTCCATCCGGGTCAAGTCTAAAATGTCGTTAACTATTGTCATCAAATGCCGCCCGCTTTTATGGATTAGTTTGGCGTAGCGTGTTTGGCGATCGTTGAGTTCTCCGATCAATTTATCTTTGAGGAGGCTGGACAAACCGAGGACGGCGGTGAGCGGGGTTTTTAGTTCGTGGCTGATGCAGGATAAAAATTCGTCTTTTAGTCGGTTGAGGTGGATTAAATCTGCGTTTTTCGCTGCTAGTTCTTTGGCGACTAAATGTTCTTCGGTGACATCTTGTCCCATTACTAAAATTAGCTTGTCTGAGAGCGGCTGTTTGACAAATTGCCAGATCCGTTCTTGACCTTTTTGTAGGGGGCACTCGCAAATGTAGGTGTCTGGTTTGCCGGCGGTGGGGCACCAAGCTGGAGCGGTTAAGGTTGAGGGGGAGGCGGCAGCGTACAGGGGCAGCGGGCAACTGGCGGCTGCGGTTGAATCACGCGCGGCGAAGCTATCCCGCAGGGAATCGTCCGATCTACTTGCTCCTACTAGGCTCCTGGACTCTTTGGTGATGGCCTCTAACTGCACGCTATTGTATTCGCTTGTTAAATGGCTTGGTTTGCGGGGCGAGTGTTTACCCAAATTTGCTGCTGGTTCTGGAACTGGTTCTGGGCCTGCTCCCAGCAAAATCCGCCACGCTGCGTTTTGACTGACTATTTGTGCGGTAGGGGTTTGCAATCTCAGGGGCAGGGGCAGTTTTTCCAACAGTTCCACTAGGGAGTTCAGGTTTTCCGAAGGTTTCAATCCTGCTTCTAGAAAGCGCACTTGAGCGCCTAGGGCCGTGGCGATGGCTTCGGAAACCGGCCTTAATTCGATTTCTTTGACGGCTGTTGCCTGCTCTGGGAGGCTGCTGAGAGAGCTGCTGTTAAGTGCGGCGAATTGCAGCAGGCTCAGGCTGTCTAGCATTCCTAAAAATTGACCGCTGGCATCTGTGAGGGCGATCGGGTTGTTTGATGAAATGCCTGCGGTTTGACGGTTTGGCCGGGCTGGGGTGTTCGGTTCCTCTGTTTGCAGGTACTGCCAGAATTCGCTGACGCTCATAGCGGCGGGTAATGCCCTGACTGGTTCGATCGCGATCGGGCTTTCTGACAAAGGTTGCTGCCCGTCGTTTGTGCGATCGGCTCCCCAAGCCCAAAGGCTGCGGAGGTACACTAATCCCAGCGGCTGTAACTGTTCGTTGACTACTGCGACTCGATCGCAGTTGCAGGATCTGAAAATTGACTGCAGCGATTCTAGCGCACCCGTTTGGAGGCACAGCGGCACTGGATCTATAAAATTTTTGAGACTGGGGGTGGTGACTGGCATAACAAACCTGAGAGTCTGCTCGCGAGAGCAGTAATATTTTTGATGCTCAATGTAGCTGCGAATTTCTGTATCTTATTTGTTTTATATCAGTTCGCTATCAGGCTCGGTATCCGCACCGAGACCGGGGAGTCCGATGCCTACACCTGATTTGAGGCGACTAGCAATTATTTTAAGGCTTAAGCTTAATTGCAGAAATCACGCTCAGGGTGCTTGACACAAAAACCACGGAGTAGACTTTGATTCTTCCTCTTGTAGAAGCGCATCACTTATTTTGCGGTTAAGATTGGTTAAAATAAATGTTGAGATGATTGTTAAAATGTTAAGTTTTTTGTAAAGGAGATATCAACTCTGAGCGATCCAGCACTTTCAGGCAACTTAGGTGGTACACCTACAGCTTTGCTTCCTCAACTGTCTATCGGTATTTTTGTCCGCTCTGAGGAAATCGCAGCCTCTGCGATCGAGCTTTTGAGAGCCGAACGCTATACTTTAACGCACATTAAGTCGGCAGTAGAGCTTTTGGGGTTCCTTAAGCACAATTATCACCTTGATTGTTTGGTTTTGGAGGTGGATGGGGATCTGCGATCGCTTCTGGGCAAGCTGCAAGAACGATCGCTCTTTTTGCCTGCTGTGATTTTTTCGCCTCACGCGCAGGTAGATGGCAGGCCCGAAGCACCATATTCAGATGGTTTTGAGGCGGCAGCCTGTACCGCCAACAAGAGTCTAGACGAAAGCTGTGCTTTTTTTTATCACCCTGCTGAGGTGCAACTGGCAATCGCTCGAGCGAGCGAAATAGCTGCAGGTATCGATCGGGCGATCGCACAATTTCTGAAGCTTTCAACTCCGGTTCCTGTCAATTACCAATCCGTAACAATCGATGCGACAGCCCAATTGACTGCTCAAAGTTTGCTCAGCCGACAGCAGCGGCGGCTGGCGGAAAAATTACGGGAGCGATTAGGATACTTAGGTGTGTATTATAAAAGAAATTCCCAGATTTTTTTGAGAAATCTGTCGGGCCCAGAGAAACAAAAGTTTTTGGAGCAACTCAAGTCAAGTTATCGCGGCATCGTTTTGAATTATTTTTCTCAAGATGCTGCGGTCAACAATCAAATAGATGAATTTGTGAATTTGGCTTTTTTTGCTGACGTTCCCGTGACTCAAATTGTAGAAATTCACATGGAATTGATGGACGAGTTTGCTAAACAGCTAAAATTAGAAGGACGCAGCGAGGAAATATTGCTTGATTACCGTTTGACCCTGATTGACGCGATCGCTCATATGTGCGAGATGTATCGGCGATCGATTCCGAAAGAAACATCTCAAGGTAGAATGTAGCAGGGATTCGGCCTAATTTAAGAAAGAAAAGGTAGGAGGTAGAATCTAACAAAAAAGAAAGGAGCCGACCAACGGCCGCGCGAGCGCGAGGCTGCAATTATTATAAAATAACAAAGAACAGCGGATTTAAGACAAATAACAACTACAACTAACATCTGACAACTAATACTCAACATTTTAAAAAGTTCATGAGTCCTCTGAAGAAAACCTACGTTCTGAAACTGTACGTTGCGGGGAATACTCCCAACTCAGTGCGAGCTTTGAAAACCCTAAAGGACATCCTAGAACAAGAATTTCAAGGAGTCTACGCGCTGAAAGTCATAGATGTTCTCAAAAATCCTCAGCTAGCAGAAGAGGACAAAATATTGGCAACCCCGACGCTGGCAAAAATCCTGCCGCCGCCGGTGCGAAAAATTATTGGCGATTTGTCCGATCGCGAGAAAGTTCTGATAGGATTAGATTTGCTCTATGAAGAACTTCGCGAAGAAGACATGAATTCATAAGATAATCAGGTAAGAGTCAGTCGATTTTAGATTTGAGACTTCTGTTTGGCGTGAAACGTTCGGCGAGGGCGAGCGTCGAAGCGTCGAGTCCCGCGATCGTCGAACGATTTTAGATTTTAGATTTACTCAACAGATGAATCGGGGAGGTTGAACAAAAGTCTAAAATTTTTATCTTTCCACGACAGGAGTACGTGGGAGGGTATCGGTTTTTGGGGGGGGTCATTAGTCAGCAGTCAGCAGTCATTAGTTATTGAGCAAGAGCCAAAACTAAAAGCTGGGTACAAAGACTCATGATCGGCGGTTAATGAGTGACAACTAAAGAATACTGAGAGTTGACAAAAATCGACATGAATGAAATTAGTCAAACGGTTCAACGAAAAGGATTGGTAACGCCAGGAGTTGAAAAAATTCGCACGATGATTGAGGGTTTCGATGACATCAGTCACGGCGGAATGCCACTCGGCAGAACCACCCTAGTCAGCGGCACGTCAGGAACGGGAAAAACTTTATTTGCCGTACAATTTCTCTATAACGGAATTACCCATTTTGACGAAGCGGGAGTGTTCGTAACTTTTGAAGAATCTCCGACAGATATTATTAAAAATGCTTGCAGTTTCGGTTGGGATCTAGCACAGTTAATCGAGGAAGGCAAGCTATTTATTTTGGACGCTTCCCCCGATCCGGAAGGTCAAGATATCGTAGGAAATTTTGATTTATCAGCCTTAATCGAGCGAATTCAGTACGCCATTCGCAAATACAAAGCCAAGCGGGTTTCTATAGATTCGGTGACAGCCGTATTTCAGCAGTACGACGCTGCATCGGTGGTGCGCCGAGAAATTTTTCGCTTAGTTGCCCGCCTCAAACAAGTAGGAGCAACTACAGTTATGACTACGGAACGGGTGGAAGAATACGGCCCGGTGGCTCGGTTTGGAGTGGAAGAGTTTGTGTCGGATAATGTGGTGATTGTTCGCAACGTATTGGAAGGAGAACGCCGCCGCCGCACCATCGAAATTTTGAAGTTGCGCGGTACAACTCACATGAAGGGCGAATATCCTTTTACGATGACTAATGACGGAATTAATATTTTCCCATTGGGGGCGATGCGATTAACTCAAAAGTCTTCAAACGTGCGGGTTTCTTCGGGCGATAAAACTCTCGACGAGATGTGCGGTGGCGGCTTCTTCAAAGACTCAATTATTTTGGCTACGGGTGCAACGGGAACCGGCAAAACGCTGTTGGTGAGCAAGTTCTTGCAGAATGCTTGTATGAACGGCAATCGGGCGCTGCTTTTTGCCTATGAAGAGTCGCGGGCCCAGTTGTTCCGCAATGCTTATTCTTGGGGAATTGATTTTGAGGAAATGGAAGAGAAAGGACTGTTGAAGCTGCTGTGCACTTACCCGGAATCGGCGGGTCTGGAAGACCACTTGCAGAGTATTAAATCAGAAATTGCTGAGTTCAAACCTTCTCGAATTGCTATAGACTCGCTGTCGGCGTTAGCTAGAGGTGTCAGCAATAATGCTTTCAGGCAATTTGTGATCGGAGTGACAGGTTTTGCGAAGCAGGAAGAAATAACCGGCTTTTTCACGAATACAAGCGACCAGTTTATGGGTTCTCATTCGATTACGGACTCCCATATTTCTACGATTACTGACACGATTATCATGTTACAGTATGTAGAGATTCGAGGAGAAATGTCGCGGGCAATTAATGTGTTTAAGATGCGCGGTTCGTGGCACGACAAAGGAATTCGAGAATACACAATTACTGAAAGAGGGCCGCAAATTAAAGATTCGTTCAGTGGTTACGAACGGATTATCAGCGGTTCTCCTAGTCGGATTACGATTAATGAGAAGAGTGAGCTATCCCGGATTCTTCAGGGTGTGCAAGGTCCAGACGATGAGGATATTTGAGAGTTAGCAGTAATTCGTCATTGTTAAAAGTAGGTTGGGTTGAGCTAGGAAACCCAACTTTTTTAATTTGAGGACTTTGTGAACATTTATAGCAACCGCGACAATGTTTGGGAGGTTTTTAAGTGCTAAAATATGAGCTTTTATTGCCTTCTTCATCAGCGCCTTTTGCTGTAGCAATCCCACTAAATATAGCCTTTCGAGCTCTCATATGAGGTACTCATGGGCATAGGGCATAGGCCTCCGTGGGCATAGGGCATACCTCACTTTTTTGAGAACCGCTATAGGTTGTGGTAAAAATCTAGGGGTAAGCTGTTGTGCCTCTAAATTGTATATTTCAATGACATCTCAAAAATCATCAAATTCTGTCCCAATCCGATTGTCGAACATACCAGAAAATCTTTCTGGCCTAGCAGCTTAGTGCCGCGTCGTGCCTATCCCTACTACCCCTAGATTAGCGGAACCACGGGGGATTGCCTTTACAAAAATATTAAGACTAATTTTATTATTAAAAATCATCACCTTGGCGATCGCAAATCTCTGGAATTGTGCTTGGAAAGCCAATACTTGCTGTACTATCAACCTCAGCTATATTGGCACAGAGGTAGCCTTCCTCGTGTTAAAGTTATAGTAGGAGGGTATTCTCCTGAACTAGGTTGGATTCATCGCCATCATGTATTCCCATCGCCGAAAAAACTGGATTGATTTTGCCCGAAGAGCAAATGGGTTTTAGAGCAAGCTTGCTGGCAATATCAGCAGTGGCTAGCAGCAGGACTAATTCTTCCTAATATGGCGGTGAATCTGTCGGCACGTCAACTCAGCCAACCGACTTTAATCGCTAAGAGCGATCGCACTGTTGAGCGCACCGAAAAGAAACCGAAATATCTCTAGCTATAGATTACGGGAACGGTAATGATGCTTAATGTTGACATTACCTAAAATCTTTTGAGCCAATTATCGGAGCATGGTATGGGGATTTTTGTCGATGATTTTGAGACTCCCTATGCTGCTTTTAACAATCTGAAAAATGTTCCCGTGAAGTCGCTCAAATTTACTCGCTTATTTGGGTGTGATTTAGCCAGCGATCCGATCGCTCGCTCAATTGCCAAAGCCCTAGTTGCAATGGTACATCGCTTAAATCCGATCGCAATTGCCGAAGGAATTGAAACCCCAGCGCAATGGCAATAGTTACAAGCCTCGGCTGTGAAATCGGGCAGCGTTATATGGGGAGCATCTCATATTTGTAAAAACACTTCTTCTGGCTCCTTCCTTCTTCCTTCTGACTCTTTTCTCCTGGCTCCTGACTCCTGACTCCTAACTCCAATTTCTAGCGGAGGGCTGCTTTCATTGAGATGCTCCCGTTATATGTTTAGCCAGCCTGTCAGTGCTGAGGTTGCCACTCAATTAATCCGACATCCTGAATTGTTGTCTACCACTATGTGGGATAAGCAATCCTCCCTCATAAAAGCGCGCAAAAGTCTTATAATCAATTTAATGCTCGTGTTGCTCAAATGACTGACAAATTTTTTTTACGGAATAATATAAAATTGTTTGGACAAGGCACCCAGACCATAATGTTTGCTCATGGATTTGGGTGCGATCAAAATATGTGGCGTTTCGTAACACCGGCCTTCGAGAAGGACTACAAAATCCTCCTATTTGATTATGTAGGTTCGGGACAGTCGGATATTAGTGCCTACAGTCCTGAACGGTACAGCCACATCAATGGCTATGTTCAGGATGTCCTCGATATCTGTGAAGAATTGGCGTTGACGGATGTGATTTTTGTCGGTCATTCTGTCAGCAGTATGATCGGCCTTCTGTCCTCAATTCAAGCTCCTAATTACTTTAATCGCCTGATTTTCGTAGGGCCTTCACCCTGCTACATGAATGATTTACCAAATTATTACGGAGGGTTTGAGCGCAAAGATATTGAGGATCTCCTCGAGATCATGGAGAAAAATTACATTGGTTGGGCAAGCTTTATGGCGCCAATGGTGATGCAGAATCAGGATCGTCCTGAGTTAAGTGAGGAACTTGAGGCAAGTTTTTGTTCCACCGATCCGGTAGTTGCAAGTCGCTTTGCCGAGGTAACTTTTTACTCTGACAATCGCAGTGATTTACCGAAGGCCTCAGTACCTTCACTGATATTGCAATGTAGTGAGGACATGGTAGCTCCCACCGAGGTAGGGCATTATCTCCACCGCCACCTGCCTAAAAGTACGCTACGGCTGATGAAAGCTACGGGACATTGCCCGCACATGAGTCATCCACAAGAGACGATCGACATGATTAAGGAGTATTTGAGTGTACCTCATACTACCTGAGTTGTATGGCAAACATGACCTATCAGATAGACGAGCTACTAAACACGTCACCCTGTGGATTCCTCTCGTTTGCTGACGATGGTACGATCCTAATGGTCAACGCCACATTAGTGCAATTACTCGGACACGAACCCGATGAACTGCGGGGACAGAAGATGGAATCCATTCTGCCGATCGCCAGCCGGATTTTCTATCAAACCCATTTCTTCCCCCTGTTGAAGCTCCACGGTAAAGTAGAGGAAATTTACTTCTCATTAAGGTCGAAGGAGGGTAGTGAGATACCCATGCTGATCAACGCTGTGCGTCGAGAGAAGGGAGGAAGCTTCATCAACGATTGCATCTTGATCTGTATCCGCCAGCGTATCCTGTACGAAGGTGAAATTATTAAAGCAAAAAAAGCAGCCGAGGCAGCTATTCTCGCCCAAAAGCAAGCGGAAATCGCCCTGCGGAAACAGTACGACAAGGCGATATTACTTCAAGAAATTACTCAACACATCCGTCAATCTCTTGATTTGTCTACAATTTTTGAGATTGCTTCCCAGGAGATTCGCGTGTTTCTTGATGCCGAGCGCGTCGGCATATTTAAGTTCTATCCTGACAGTAATTTTGGATATGGTGAGTTTGTTTCAGAATCCGTAGGCGAAGGATGTAAATTGGTAAGCAAAAATCAATTTAACGACCCGTGTGGTGGTGAACCATATCCTGATTCATATCAAGAATGGAGAATGCAGGTAGTTGAAAATATCAATAATATTGACCTTCAACACTGTTACCGCGCTCTTTGGAAACAATTTCCGGTTCGGGCTAATTTAGTTGCGCCGTTGCTCAATGGACAAGATTTGTGGGGGTTGTTATGTATTCATCAATGTTCTGCTCCTCGGCAATGGGAAGAATTTGAAATTGACCTTGTTAAACAGATTGCTAATCAGTTAGCGATCGCAATTAAACAAGCGGATATTTTTCAGAAGTTGCAGAAGGAATTGGTAGAAAGGCAGCAGGCTCAAGCGCGCATGAGAGAAATTAATCAACAACTGGCACTCTCTAACGAAGAACTAGCCCGCGCTACTCATCTCTTAGAACAAGTGGTAAATATTGATGGGTTGACTCAAATTGCTAATCGCCGCTGTTTTAATGACCGCTTAGAGCAGGAATGGCAGCGGCTATACCGGGAACAAAAACCTATTTCTCTTTTGTTGTTTGATGTGGATTATTTCAAACGCTATAATGATTGCTACGGTCATCAAATGGGGGATAGTTGTCTGTTCAAACTTGCTCAGACTGTGCAAGAAGTGGTCTACCGTCCGGCGGATTTAGTGGCGCGTTACGGCGGAGAAGAATTTGCCATCATTTTGCCTAATACAGATATTGAAGGAGCGAGTTCGGTGGCCCAACGGATTCACGCTGCTATTCAAGCTTTACATATTCCTCACAAAACCTCTGATGTGAGCGATGTAGTTACTATTAGTATGGGTATCGCCAACTTGATTCCGATTTCGGAACTATCATCGGCTGACTTGATTGCGATCGCCGATCGTTCACTCTACCGTGCCAAGCAACAGGGGCGCAATCAGTCCGCGACCTGCGACTACAGCGGCGATTCGATTTTTGACACTGACGCTTAAATCACATTGACACCGAGGACAAAAATTTGTCCCCGGTCTCTCAAAATCAGTCATAAAAAATACTCGGTAAGTGGGAAACGAGCGTGGCTTCAGCCCGCTCGTGGAAAACGACACGGCGATTTCAATCGCCTTGAATCCCCTTGCGGGGTTAGAGGGGTATGGTTGCCCCTCTATGGAGA
>NZ_JAUBOX010000183.1:0-2581 GCF_036700445.1 Microcoleus sp. T3_B1 | reverse complement strand
ATTATGAAATGGAACCGAAAAATAAAAAATAAAGGTAACTTAGTTAATGCAGTTTAGATGTTTGACAGCTTATCAATTGTCAATGAAGAATCAAACTTAGCGACGGCTGCTCATTTGTGGGAGGCAATGCAAGCGGGTTTGATTCTGCCGCTGTCTGAAAATTACAAAATTCCTCTACTCTTTGCCCAGGAAGAGTTGGCATCTATACGCGATATCAAAGTTGACTACAAATTTTTGCACGATCGAGTGCAGCAAGCAGCTTATTCTTTGATTCCAGAATCGGAAAAAAAAGCCACTCACCTGAAAATTGGTCAACTGTTGCTGAATAATACAACAGAGCAAGAGCGAAAAGATAATATTTTTGCTCTGGTTAACCAACTGAATTTTGGCACAGATTTGCTAACTAATCAGTCAGAAAAAGATGAGTTGGCTGAATTAAACCTGATCGCCGGACAGAAAGCAAAGGCCGCGACTGCATATGAAGCCGCTGTTAATTATTTGAATGTAGGTATATAACTGCTGAGTCAAGATAGCTGGGAAAGTAGATACGATCTGACATTTAATTTTTATCTGGAAGCGGCCGAAGCTGAATATCTCAATGCCAATTTAGAACGAGCGGGAATTTTATGCGATCGGTCTCTCCAAAAAGCCAAAACAATCCTCGAACAAGTCAACTTATATGTGCTGAAAATTAGGCTTAACCTCGCTAAAAACCAGATTCAATCTGCGTTAGATAATGGGCTGCAAGTTCTAGAAATGCTGGGAGTGACCCTATCCCAATCACCCCCCCAAGAGTTAAATATCGAGGAGTTAGCGAACTTGCCAGAAATGACCGATCCCTACAAGCGGGCGGCTATGGAGCTTTTAGTTTTCCTATTCCCACCTGCTTGTTTTGCAGAAAGCCCGCTAGCGATGCCAATTCTGTATACTATGATCGAACTTTCTCGTCATCATGGGAATTCGCCACAGTGTACTTTTGCGTACTCGATTTACGGAGCAATGGTGTGTTGGCTAATACCAGATATAGATTTGGCCTATCAACTCGGTCAACTTTCTTTGCAGGTATTAGAGCGGTTAGATGCCCAAGAGTTTCGTTCTAAAATATTGCTTAATGTTTCGATCTGTATTAACCACCTTAAAAAGCATACTAGAGAAACTATAGAACCTCTGCGTCAAGCAATTAATAGCGGCTTAGAATTTGGAGATATAGAATATGCTTGTCATGCTGCTGATTACTACTGCGC
This sequence comes from Microcoleus sp. T3_B1, assembly GCF_036700445.1. Taxonomy (NCBI): domain Bacteria; kingdom Bacillati; phylum Cyanobacteriota; class Cyanophyceae; order Oscillatoriales; family Microcoleaceae; genus Microcoleus; species Microcoleus sp. T3_B1. The sequence goes on along the minus strand of NZ_JAUBOX010000183.1, from coordinate 1,337 downwards.
TCATCTGTTTTTTAATGGCGAGCATCTAGACTACGTGCAAGAACAACAAAAACACTATATTGATTTTGCCGATAACTTGTCCCAAGAACACCAGTTATATTTACTCAAAATTCTCGGTCAATTGGTAGAAAATTTAAGGGGGATGACAGATAATAAACTGCTTTTGATTGGCAGCATATTAAATGAGGAAGAAGCTATCACTTATTTAAGAGAAGTAAAAAATTTTATGTGCTTATTCAGGGTTTATTATGCGAAAACTGTAGTTTGCTATTTATTTAAGCAGTATGAAGAAGCTCTAGAATTTGCTAGAGAAGGGTTGAAATATTCAATTTACATTCAATCAAATATTAGCTTTATTGAACAGAGCTTTTACTATTGTCTGATTCTTTTAGCCCATTTTGAAGCAGTTTCAGGAGAGGAAGAAAAGAAACAAGAATACCTGAGCCAAGTCGAAGAAACTCAGAAAACTATAAAAAATTGGGCGTTCCATTGCCCAATGAATTACCAGCATAAGTATGACTTAGTAGAGGCAGAAAAAGCCCGCGTATTGGGGCAATTTTTCACAGCAATGGAATATTACGACCGGGCGATAGATGGAGCCAAGGAAAATGGATACGTCCAGCACGAAGCCCTCGCCAATGAACTAGCAGCAGAATTTTATTTAGCATTAGGTCGTCAGAAAGTAGCGCGTACCTACCTGATTGACGCTTACTATGCTTATATTCGCTGGGGAGCGCAGGCAAAAGTTAAAGATTTAGAAGAGCGCCATGCTGAATTACTCGCACCAGTCGTCGGTAGGAAAAACAGCCTGACGAGTGGAGGAGACGAAATGATTGTTCAGACCAGAAATACTGTCACTTCTACCAATTTAGGTGCTGCACAAGCTCTGGATTTATCAACAATTATCAAAGCCTCCCAAGTGCTCTCAGGAAAAGTTCATCTGGATGAATTGCTCTCGAATTTGATGCTAGTCTTGCTGGAAAACGCGGGAGCAGAAAAATTTTATTTCCTCATACCTGACCCAGCAGGTGAGTGGAAAATTGAAGCTCAATGTACGGGAGAACGATGTCAAATAATCTCCAAGTCAGCGATTGAAAGTCAAGAGATTCCTATCTCGCTGGTTAATTATGTAGAACGCACGCAAGAAACTCTTGCGATCGATGATGCAACCACTGAAACTAGGTTTGCCTCTGACCCGTATATTATTCAGCAGCGACCTAAATCTATTTTGTGTAGCCCCCTGATTAATCAAGGTAAGTTGGTAAGCTGTTCAGCATCTAAAACGCATATTGCATAGTATAATATGATGATATTTATAAAAAGTCAATGCCTACTAA
>NZ_JAUBOX010000065.1:0-46322 GCF_036700445.1 Microcoleus sp. T3_B1 | reverse complement strand
AGGGTTGATTAGGAAACTGGAAAATCAATAAAAAGCCGTCGTAGAACGACGGGGCTTCAGACCCAGTTTTTTGGTGACGGGAAGGAAGGCAAATCTTCATAATGAATTGTTAGCCCGTCTGGCGGGAGGAAGCGCTTCGCCCTTCGACGCTGAACTCTATGCTACAGCTTATCGACCGATCGAGCGAGACGGCAACCAATGCCTCGATATTTGGCAGGAAAAACTGGCTGTGGGCTGCGAGCTCCCTGTTTTACCGCTGTGGCTGCGCGGCGAGATTTGCTTGGCTGTGGAATTAAATCATATTTACGATCGAACTTGCCGAGAACACCGAATTGCTAGCAGCGCTTAGCATCAGGGCTCTTCGTCCTCACTACGAACTCTACTGCGCGAGAAACTAATGGCATGGAAACTAAATGGAACTACTTAAAACAACCGATGCCAAGTCAATTCTTTTGTCGCAGCATTTAAATTCCAGCGCAACAATTGACTTGCCGATTTGCCAATAATTCCCGAAAGTCCGATCGCCTTTCTTGGAGATTCAGTTGCCAGGGCGATCGCACTTTCGGCATCGCAAATCCCCCACTCCACCAAATTCTGTACTCCCGCCAACAGCGGCAGAGTAGTACCTGCCAAAGTAGCACATTCCAGGGCCGAGTGATAATCTAATCTTACCCAAGCTGTACCTTTTCTGACTTCAATTTGTCGGGAATCCCAAGGATAAACACCGTCAGGCAAACCCAAAGGAGCCAAAGCATCGCTCACTAAAAAAACGCCTTTTTGATACCTACCAGCGCGTAGCAAAAAATCAATCATTGTCGGAGAAACGTGCTTCCCGTCAGCAATTAAACCGCATTTTACCCCCGGATAAACAATCGCCGCTCCCAACAAACCCGGTTCTCTGTGGTGCAAACTCGGCATCGCATTAAAAGCGTGAGTTACCATTGAAGCCCCCCGCTCAAATGCTTGCTGTGCTTGCTCTGCCGTCGCTTGGGAGTGTCCGAGACTGACGGAAATTCCCAAACTTTGCAAATAGGAAATGACTTCGCCAGTGCTGTCTAACTCCGGCGCTAAAGTAATTATTTTGACAATATCGGCACAATCTCCTAAAACTTGCTTGACATTTTCTATAGTTAGCGGTAACAAAAACTCAACTGGGTGAGCGCCTCGCTTCTGGGGGTTGAGAAAAGGGCCTTCGAGGTGAACTCCAATAATTTCCGCTGTTTTGGGTTCAATTGTTGCGCGATCGGCGGTTTGTACAGTGCGGATATAATCAGCTATAGTTGAGAGCGATCGCCTAAACTTATCCAGCGAAGTTGTCACCAAAGTCGGCAAAAAAGCATCTACTCCCTGATTCCACAAAAATTGACAAATTTTCGGCAAAATTTCAATATGCTTGCTTTCTAAATCGGGAAAAGCAAAACCCAGGGCGCCGTTAATCTGCAAGTCAACACCGCCCAGAGAAAGCCAATCGCCTGCTACATCAAGCACGTGCAAATGGGGAGGACAAATCCGTTTAAATACGGCGTCCATCGGCAAAACTTCTTGAATGATTCCCGTTTCGTCAACAGCAAGCATCTGCAAATCCTTGCAACCGGGGATGCGAACATTGAGAATATCTGTGGGGGCGGCAGTTGGGGTTGTGGCTTCAGTCATCCGATTTTAGATTTTAGATTTTAGATTTTAGATTTAATATTCGCTACGGATAAGTCCGGTGGCTGGCGATCGGGAGGGGGAGCTTTTTGCTTTTTGCTGGCTCTAGGGCTGCTCAGACGGGGGCTTGTGGCAAAATTGCTTTGAAGGGTCAGTTTTGGTACAAAATATCTAAATTTGAGTTAACGCAATCATTTAAAATTAGCATTTATCTGAAATCTCAAATCTGAAAATTTTATGAATCAAGCGACAGTTGGAATTATCATGGGTAGCGATTCGGATTTGCCAACCATGAAAGATGCGATCGCAGTTTGCGAAGAATTCAACGTTGCTTGCTCCGTAGCGATCGTCTCGGCGCACCGTACCCCCTCGCGCATGGTGGAATACGCCCAAACCGCTCACCAACGAGGCTTGAAAGTCATTATTGCAGGTGCCGGGGGAGCGGCGCACCTCCCAGGTATGGTAGCATCTTTAACCCCCTTGCCCGTAATTGGCGTGCCCGTACCGAGTCGCCACCTCCAAGGCCTAGATTCACTGTACTCGATCGTGCAAATGCCAGCCGGGATACCCGTAGCAACAGTGGGGATCGGCAACGCTAAGAATGCTGGCTTGCTGGCAGTTCAGATACTGGCAGCTCATCAGCCAGAATTGCTAGAGCGAGTTTTGCATTACCGCAAAACTTTGTCCGAATCTGTACTGAAAAAACAAAATCTTCTAGAAGAGCTAGGCTATCATAACTATCTCAATCTCAACAAATAATCCATAAACTTTTGTAGTAAGATTGGAAAGTTTTCCGAATATTGCTGAGCTTACTAGCCGTAAAGAGGGTAAAAGTGATTAAAATGACTGTCGGAAAGAAAAAGTCAAAACCCGTCAGGCGGGAGTCTTTCAATTTGTCAGCAGCTAAATTTTTTACGAAAGTCAACAGGTTGAAGAAGTTACCACGGGCGATCGCCCGCCTCACTCCAAGTTGGCAAGCCTGTATACCTTTAGCTGCAATCATCGTCTTGGTGTGGGGATATGCGGCGGTAGCCCAAACAGCTCCCGCACCAACCACCGAGGAACAATTAGCAAGCCTTAAGGTGGGCATGGATACCATGTGGGTCATGGTGGCGGCGATGCTAGTGTTCTTTATGAACGCGGGTTTCTGTATGTTGGAAACCGGTTTTTGCCGCCAAAAAAATGCCGTCAACGTGCTGTCCAAAAACTTGATTGTTTTTGCGCTTTCTACGATCGCATATTGGGCGATCGGCTTTGCCTTAATGTTCAGTGACGGCAACGGTTTTATCGGCACCAGCGGCGGATTTTTCCTGTGGAACGTAGCTGACAACAGCCCCGCCACAGGAGAGGCTTATCAAGGCATTTTCGACTCGCTTAACTGGACGGGAGTGCCTCTTAACGCTAAATTCTTTTTCCAATTAGTTTTTGCGGGAACTGCTGCGACGATCGTTTCTGGAGCCGTTGCAGAGCGAATTAAATTCCTTGAATTCTTAATTTTCAGCTTGCTGCTAGTAGGAATTGCTTACCCGATTACCGGACACTGGATTTGGGGCGGCGGCTGGCTGGCAAAAGCAGGGTTCTACGATTTTGCCGGTTCGACAGTGATTCACTCGGTAGGCGGTTGGGCTGCTTTGATGGGAGCGGCATTTTTGGGGCCGCGGATCGGCAAGTACCGCGACGGCGATACTGTGGCGATGCCGGGACACAATATGAGCATTGCCACCCTGGGCTGTTTGATTCTGTGGTTGGGTTGGTTCGGGTTCAATCCCGGTTCGACAATGGCAGTCGATCCAAATGCGATCGCCCACATTGCGCTCACCACCAACACCGCCGGTGCCTTCGGGGGAGCTGCTGCAACCATTACTGCTTGGCTGTACCTGGGCAAACCCGACCTTTCGATGATTATCAACGGCATCCTCGCCGGCTTAGTCGGCGTAACAGCGAGCTGCGCTTGGATCAACTTGCCCAACTCTGCCATAATCGGCACGATCGCCGGTATCCTGGTAGTTTTCGCAGTAACTTTCTTCGACAACTTGAAAATTGATGACCCTGTAGGAGCAACTTCAGTTCACTTAGTCTGCGGCATCTGGGGAACTTTGGCAGTTGGGCTGTTTGCGGACGGGCCTACAACTGGACTTTATACCGCAGGCCCCGCAGCCGGATTGCTTGTGGGCGGAGGTTTCGGTCAACTCTGGGCGCAGTTGGTCGGCATTATCTCTGTAGGCGGGATGACCGTGCTGCTGAGTACGATTTTTTGGCTGGCACTCAAAGCTTTGCTGGGTATCCGCGTTTCTGCTTTAGAGGAGGCTGAAGGTTTGGATATCGGCGAACACGGGATGGAAGCTTACACCGGGTTTGTGAAGGAAACGAGCTTGGATAACAGAAGTGAGAGCGGCTACGGCGTTTATGGTGGGGGTTCTGGTGGGAGGCCTAACAAAATGTAGAGCGTGCGAAGAGATCGATCAATTCAGCTTTCGTGTCCTAAATTAGCTATTTATCAGCTAATTCACCCCTTTATTCAGAAACACCCGAATCTGAAATACCCGCCAACTTATGGCTGTCTATCGTTGTGCTCGCGTTTCAATATTCGATACGAACGCGGGCATATTTTTATTGTTAGTTTACGTTTAATGGCGTACATATAGCAGTTTTCGATTGCCTGAGATGTGCGCCATTAATTGGTAATTGATAATGGGGAAATGGGAATTGAGAATCTGTAAATCACGAGCGTTGAAAACTGGTGTATTGGTTAGAGTTGATCGCCAATTGCCTTAAGTTCTTCAACGAGGCGCTTGTTCTTGACATTCCTCCTGCCATCAAGGCGGGCGGAGACAATAGCGATTATTTCTAGTATATCTTTAGCTAAATCCTCGTCACAGCTAGCATTTTCGGTTTGATTTATAATCACTACCTCTGTCCCAAAGTGTTCGCACAAATTAAAAATTAGTTCAGAACCAAGTCTCAGCAGTCTGTCTTTGTGAGTTAATACCAACCTTTCTACTTGATTGTCTGCGATCGCCCGAATTAGATGTTGTAAACCCCCCTTACTGTAATTAACCCCAGAACCTACATCCTCAATGATTTGGAATTGCCACCCCTGAGATGCACAAAACAATTCCAAAACTTGTTTTTGTCTGTCTAAATCATCTTTTTGGTTGTGGCTGCTAACCCGAGCGTAAGCTATGGTTAAAGCGCCGTTGGGTTTTAAGCCGAGAAGATGAGCTAGGTCATAGCGTCTGTGACCATTAGCGGTGCGTTCGGGTATTAGCTTGCCTTCGGCTTCCCACCTGCGTAAGGTGGAAGCGCTCACACCTTTAATTTTGGCTGCTTCAGTTATAGTTAATTTTTTCATTTTTGGATTTTAGCATCAGAAATGGGTAATTTCGGTAAGTTTTAGATATATTTATGTCCCCGTCTGCCGGTTGGACAAGTCCGATTTATGGCAAGAAAGTTTGGTAGGCAGATTTTTTATGGTAAAGTAGTGCGAAAAAGCAAAGTTCTGCATCGCCGCCCTTGCCCAACACAGCACAGTGCTTGATTATTACAAGAATTGAGGCTTTAATTGAGCGGTAAAATTTGATGCAGCAATCAGTGCAAATTATTCGGTGTGATGGCTGCAAATAGCTTGAGTTTATGGAGAAGTTTGGAGGAGGTAGCAGAAGTAGAACTCATAAATCCCTCTTAGGGATGGAAGTTAGCCGATCGAAAACTGTTCCGGTTTGGGCTTTGCTATCTTTGGTGACGAACGGGGTACTGATACTTACAGTAGCTCAACTACTGCTGCGGGGAAACAACTTGACAGAACGCTTCCAGGCGAATGATGCGGTGACGGCAGAAGTGGCCCAGGAACAAATAGACCAACCGGCAATCTCTGCAAAGGCAGTGCTAGACGTGCCCGTTCCCGGGCCGCGACATAAATGGACGTACCAGCAGTGGGTGACGCAGTTGGGTCGCGAAGCTGAGGCGGCGGCGGCGAATCGACCCTCAAGACTGAGTGTTTTGGCTGGGGATTCTCTGAGTATGTGGTTTCCGACCAAGCTGTTACCAGCCGATCGAATTTGGCTGAATCAAGGAATTTCGGGGGAGACTTCGGTGGGTTTGCTGAAGCGGTTGCAGTTGTTCGATCGAACTGCGCCGGATACAGTGTTTGTGATGATCGGGATTAACGATTTGTTGCGGGGGGCCAGCGACGAAGGGATTTTGGACAACCAGCGGCAGATTATTCGCGATTTGCGGTGGGCGCACCCCAAAGCACAAGTAGTTGTGCAGTCGATTTTGCCCCACAGCGGGGAACAAGCTACTTGGGAAAATCGCGATCGGCTGTTGGCGATTCCTAACAGTCGGATTAGGGCAATAAATCGACGGCTGAAAGAAATTGCTAGTTCGGAAAATGTTTTGTATCTGGATTTGTACCCGCTGTTTGCGGATGTTGACGGCAATTTGCCAACTGAACTCAGCACAGATGGCTTGCACCTTAACGATCAAGGTTATCTGGTTTGGCGATCGGCCCTGCAACTGTTCGATCAGATGCAGTTGAAAAATGATTCATGAGTTATTAGTCATTAGTTAGAAAGATCAAGGATAAAGTAACACTCTCCACAACTCTCCCCCTCTCCTCCTCCCACTCTCCCCAACTCAAAACTCCTGCCCTCTCCTCAACTCCCCCTCTCGGATTGCTCTGCTATCACTGGCTATGTCAAGTATCCACTGATAGATGAAGAAATATGATACTTAGCTATTTAGTATAGGGCGATACAGAATCACTGTTGGTACACATGGTGCAATCCAAAAGGCATAGACCATGAGATTGATAGTTGACGAATTTAGATGAGTCCGGCTATACGAAGTCGCGGGGTTGAGGATTGGGGAATTATCTATTGAAGATTTGTTCCGCTAAAACAGGGACTTAAAACCAAATAACTATTGCATCTAAAATCCTCACATCTAAAATCGGCTCGGTCTTCCCTGAAAATTGCTGAGTATGAAAAGGTACGACTAACGTGATCAAAAAAAGTTTAACGATCGGCATCATGGCGCTGTGGCTGTTAAGCGGGCCGCTGATGGACAATGCCTTAGCTCAAGATGCTGGTGCCGCGGCTGCGGTGGCGCCGAATCCTATCAACAGTGGCGATACGGCCTGGATGTTGGTCTCCTCAGCACTGGTATTGCTGATGACACCGGGGCTGGCGTTTTTCTACGGGGGACTGGTGCGATCGCGCAACGTCCTCAACACCATGATGATGAGCTTGGTGATGATGGGAACGATCGGCGTCACCTGGACGTTGTGGGGGTACAGTTTAGCCTTTGATGTCACCGCCAGCAACCTCAATGATAAAGGGTTTGGTCAAGGGATCGAAAGCTTCATCGGCGGTTTCGACTGGATGTTCTTGAACAACGTCACGGCGGACACCCCAGATCCGATCGGCTACGCACCGACAATACCCCACCAAGTCTTCATGGTTTACCAGATGATGTTCGCCATCATCACTCCAGCCTTGATTTCCGGGGCGATCGTCGAAAGGGTAACATTTAAAACCTATTTCTGGTTCGTGCTGCTGTGGTCTACCTTCATCTACTCTCCTTTAGCCCACTGGGTTTGGGGTAGAGGCTGGCTGGCGGCGCTCGGATCTCTGGACTTTGCCGGCGGCACAGTCGTACACATTAGTTCCGGTGTTTCTGCGGTTGTCGCAGCTTGGATGATCGGACCCCGCAAAGACCACTTGAACAAGCCCCACACCCCTCACAACGTACCTTACGTCTTGCTGGGAATTGGGATGCTGTGGTTTGGCTGGTTTGGCTTCAACGGCGGTAGTGCTTTGAGTTCTGGTTCTTTAGCAACAGTGGCTTTTGTCACCACGATGATTTCTGCAGCAGCCGGCGGTTTAACTTGGACAATTGTGGAATGGGTGCTCAGAGGCAAACCGACAGCAGTGGGAATTGCTAGCGGTTTCCTCGCGGGATTGGTGGGCATCACACCTGCGGCTGGATTCGTGTTTCCAGTGGGAGCGCTTTTGATCGGATCGATTACTTCGGTTTGCTGCTTCTTTGCCGTTAGTTGGCGGGCTAAGCTGGGATTTGACGACTCTTTGGATACCTTCCCAGTTCACGGCGTAGGCGGAACTGTGGGCGCGATTCTGACTGGCTTATTTGCGACTAAAGCCGTTAACCCTCTCGGAAATGACGGGCTGTTTGCGGGGAATTCGGGGCTAATCGTGAGCCAGTTTGTAGGCGTTCTAGTTACTTACGTGTTTGCGGGTGTCGGCACTTTTGCGATCCTGAAAATTTTGGAACAGTTTATGGAACTGCGAGTGCCGTCATCTGCTGAAGACCAAGGTTTGGATATCGGCCAGCACGGGGAAGAAGCTTACGGTGAGGATTTTGCCGGCGGTTTCAGTTCGTTTGAATCGAGTTCTCCTTTTGCGCCGAAGAAGGTTTGAAGCTAATTTTCTGAATAAGTTCGATCGTGCAGAGACTCAGCAATCTTGGTCTCTGCAATTTTTTTAAGTTTTTTTTAACGAACCGCGAAGGCGCGAAGAGCGCGAAGAAGGAAGAGGAAGAAGGGTTAAGATGAGAGAATTATGCGTTTGATGCCTTCTTTGAGGATCGGAACGTTGAAGTTGATCAGAAGGCCTAGGGTGTTTTTGGTCATTTTAAGATAGGAGATAACTTGGGCTTCATGGATGGGAGCTAGCTTTTCGACAGCTTTTAATTCGACAATGAGGATATCGCCAACCAGAAAGTCTAATTGACCTTCGCCCACTGGATAACCTTTGTAAGTGATTGCTACTGGCTTTTTAGGGTGACAAGCTATCCCCCGCATCCGAAATTCAACTTCTAAGGATTCCTGATACACTGATTCTAAAAATCCTGGCCCCAAAAGCCGATGCACCTCAATAGCCGCCCCAATCACTCTATAAGCCAACTGTTCTAGCTGTTCGCCCAATTGTCTCATTCTTCTTTCTTCTTCCTTCGCGTCCTTCGCGTCTTCGCGGTTCATTCCTTCTTCCCTCTCATGTGTCGATCATATAAATAGCATATCCCCTCTTCGCTACTGAACCAATAAGCCCGATCGCACCCCAGGCATTCTAAAATCAAAGGTAATTAACCTAGATTTCTACTCGATACCGCATGGATACTAAAGCTTTTAAACGATCGCTCCAACAGTCGGAAAACTACCACCGCAAGGGTTTCGGACACGAAGCTGAGGTAGCTGGGGTAATGCAGACGGCTTATCAAAGCAGTCTGATCCAGCAAATTCGCGACAATAATTACAGGCTGGAACGCGGCGCAGTCACGATCCGACTCGCTCAGGCTTTTGGGTTTTGCTGGGGGGTGGAACGCGCTGTAGCTATTGCTTACGAGACTCGCCAGCATTTCCCCTCGGAACGGATTTGGATTACTAATGAGATTATTCATAATCCGTCTGTGAATCAGCATTTGCGCGATATGGAAGTTGGTTTTATTGCTGTTGAAAAGGGGCAGAAAGATTTTTCGGTTGTCGATAGTGGCGATGTGGTAATTTTACCTGCTTTTGGAGCGAGTGTTCAAGAAATGCAGTTGCTTAATGATAAGGGCTGCAAGATTGTTGATACTACTTGTCCTTGGGTTTCTAAGGTTTGGAATACTGTTGAAAAGCACAAAAAAAAGGATTACACTTCGATTATTCACGGTCAGTACAAGCATGAGGAAACTGTTGCTACGAGTTCTTTTGCTGATAAGTATTTGATTGTGCTCAATTGGCAAGAAGCTGAATATGTCAGCAATTATATCTTGCATGGGGGCGATCGCGAAGAGTTTCTTGCTAAATTTAGCAAGGCTTATTCTGCTGGTTTTGACCCGGATCGGGATTTGGAAAGCGTTGGGATTGCTAACCAAACTACTATGCTCAAAACTGAGACAGAGAATATTGGTAAGTTGTTTGAAAAAACGATGATGCGGAAGTTTGGGCCGGAGAATTTGAACGAGCATTTTCAGAGTTTTAATACTATCTGCGATGCGACTCAGGAACGGCAAGATGCTATGTTGAGTTTGGTTGAGGAAAAGTTGGATTTGATGCTGGTGATTGGGGGTTTTAATTCTTCTAATACTACCCATTTGCAGGAAATTGCGATCGACAAAACTGTTCCTTCTTATCACATTGATTGTGCGGAGCGCATTTTACCGGGAAATCGGATCGAACACAAGCCTTTGGGGGGAGATTTGGTCGTAACTGAAGGTTGGCTACCGGATGGTAAAATTGTAGTCGGCGTGACTTCGGGTGCTTCTACGCCTGATAAGGTTGTTGAAGATGCGATCGATCGCATTTTCGCAATGAAAGCGGCTGCGATTGTGTAATTATATTGTTGCGCCACTGCACTCGGAATCATAATTTTCTCAGTTAATTTTCTCAGTGCAGGGCGAGTGTCTCTTTGCCAGTGCGATCGAGACGCTCGCTCGTAAAAAGATATAATTCCGATGTTAAACTATAGCCTTTCTCAGAAAGATGAGGTACTCATGGGCATAGGGCATAGGGCATAGGGCATACCTCACTTTTTTGAGAACCGCTATAATTTCAACCCCATTCTCCCCAATTACCCGATCGCTCGCTTTTCTGATTTCTCATACTATTCACCCGCGTCATCGCTTCTGTGAATTTCTCCCTCGCTCCAAAAGATTATTTTTTAAATAAAATATTAAAAATTCGCCTTTTTTTTTGGGGTAAAAAGCTTGACTTTGCTAGATTGACAATGTATTATTTAATAATGGGAATAGTGACAAAATTTAAATTTATGTCACCACTCCCATTATCTAAAATATACCCCAAAAATCAACAGGAGTCAATAGGTAAAAACTCTTTTCTTTACGCCGCAATTTGAAACTGCCAAAGCAACACGAACGATACAACAATCGATGCAAAAAAAGGCGAATTAAGCTTTTCAGGCTATCCTAGATTGTGTAGCGTTTGCCTGAATCACGAGACGCAAGAGAGCGATTTATGCCATCTCAGACTTAAGGGGGATGCGAGGAGGAGCGAGGCTAAATTAGAAACAAGATCGATCGCAAATTTGAACCTTAAATTTATAGGCTTTATTCGCCGTCTGTGACAGCGCCAAAAATTCGAGTAGTCCGTATCCAGCTAAAATAAAAAAAAGCAGGACTCGCGTGCCGAGTATTCCATGAAACAATCCCTGACTCGCCAAATCACCGCAGGTATCGGAATGGCCGTGGCGCTGCTGATTTTCAATGCGGCTACATCCTACCGCAACACTCTCAAGTTAATCGAAAACGAACGCTGGGTGAGCCACACTCACCGAGTTTTAACCGAACTCGAAGCCACGCTTTCTACCTTAAAAGATGCTGAAACCGGACAGCGCGGTTATTTGCTGACGGGAGAAGAACGGTATTTAGAACCCTATCACAGCGCGATCGCCCGCATCAACCAACAAGTAGTCGGATTGCAGCAGCTAACGGCTGACAATAATCGGCAGCAACAGCGCATTCGCAACTTGAAAATTGCGATCGACTCTAAATTAGCCGAACTTGAAGGAACCATCAATCTGCGACGCCAACAAAAGTTAGAAGCAGCCCTGCGGGAAGTAAAATCCGGTAGGGGAAAGCAAATCATGGGCGGCATTCGGCAGCAGATAGCCACCATGACAGCCGAAGAAACTCAGCTATTGCAGCAGCGTGCCCGAGAATCTCAAACGAGCGCTACTTTGACAATCCTGACTTTTACCGTTGCCACTTTAGTAAATTTCCTGTTGATGCTGTTGGTTTACTATTTGGTGAAGCGCGATCGAACTTTGCGCGACAATGCCGAAATCAAGCAAAATCAACTGTTAGAACAGCTAGAACACGATCGCCACTCCCTACAATTAACCGAAGAACGTTTCCGCCTCGCCATTCTCAACGCACCGCTGCCAATTATGCTGCACGCTGAAAACGGACAAGTTTTGCAAATTAACAGCGCTTGGACAGAATTTTCAGGCTACCAACACTCAGAAATTCCCACAATTGAAGATTGGACAGAAAAAGCTTACCACAACCGCAAATCGCTAGTGCAAGCAGATATCGATCGGCTGCACCAATTAAACAGCCGCATTTCTGAAGGCGAATATATGATTGCCACAGCCAGCGGCGAAACTCGCATTTGGGACTTTTATTCCGCACCTTTAGGCCAGCTTTCCGACGGCAGAAGTTTAGTAATTAGTACCGCCATTGACATAACGGCACGCAAGCAAGCAGAAGCAGAAATTCGGATGCTCAACGCTACCTTAGAACGGCGAGTGGAACTCCGCACCAATCAACTTCAAGCAGCTAACGAAGAATTAGAAGCTTTCACCTATACCGTCGCCCACGATTTGCGGGCTCCCCTGCGGGGAATGCAGGGATTAGCTGAAGCTTTATTAGAAGATTACCGTGACATCCTCGACGAACTTGGTCAAGAATACGCCCAGCAAATTGTTAATTCTGGGCAACAACTAGAAGAATTAATCGAAGATTTGCTAGCTTACAGCCGCCTCAGCCGCACTGATTTATCGCTGCAAGTTTTAGACTTAGAATCTGCTGTGGTCGAGGCAATTGCTATGGTAAAAGCCGACGCTAAATCCAGCCACGCTCAAATCATTGTTCAATCACCCTTGCCTGCGGTAATTGCCCACCGCGTTACTTTAATTCAAGTAATCGCCAATCTGCTCACCAATGCTATAAAATTTGTGGAAGGCGTATCACCCCAAGTACAGATATGGGCAGAGGAACTTGAGCTGCCTCAAGAGGGACAGACAGACAGGGATACAGGGGGAGAATTGGAAAGGGGAACTGTGGGACAGTGGGAGCATTCTCAGTTACTTATGACCAGCCCTCTATTGCCAGTCGGCTTCATCCGTCTTTGGGTAGAAGACAACGGCATCGGTATTGCTCCAGAACATCAAAAACGCATTTTTGGGGTTTTTGAACGGCTGCACGGTATTGAGTCTTACCCCGGAACTGGTATAGGATTAGCTATTGTAAAAAAAGGAGTCGATCGCATGGGCGGTCAAGTTGGAGTGGAATCTCAATTAGGACAAGGCAGTCGATTTTGGATACAACTGAGAAAGCATGACGCAAACGCAGACGATTTTGCTGGTGGAAGATAACCCCGTTGATATTCTATTGATGCAGCGGGCATTTCGCAATGAGACTTTTGCTAATACTTCGCTGCAAATTGTGCGAGATGGAGATGCAGCGGTTTTTTATTTAAATGGGGACGGAGAATACAGCGATCGCGATCGCTATCCTTTACCTGCGATAATTTTACTAGACTTGAAATTGCCCAGGCGATCCGGTCACGAAGTTCTAGTTTGGCTGAGGCAGCAGCCGGAACTAAAACGCTTGCCGGTGGTTATGCTTACTTCTTCTAGGCAAACACTTGATGTCAAGCGCGCTTACGATTTAGGGGTAAATTCTTATTTGGTTAAACCGGTCGGGTTTGCTTCTTTATTGGAAATGATGCAGAGTTTTAGCGAGTATTGGCTCAACTATAGCGAACTGCCGGAACCTAGAGAATTTTCTGGTTTGTAGTAGCCGTTTCCCGGTTTTTATTGCTTGTTTACTCGTTACCAGGCTCTTTCGGGTAACGAGTAAATTAAGTTTCTAGTGAGTAAGCCCGTCCTGTCTCATCTTAAAGGGGCGATTTCTAACATTTTTATGATAATATATCGCCACTCTAGCTAATAGCAAAATTATTAATTGTTACAGTGCTACACATTCTGGTAATTGACGACAACCCAACAGATAGGCTGCTGGTCAAACGCGAATTAGATCGGCAATTCTCGCAATTGCAAATAACGGAAGTTTTTGACGATAGATTATTCGGGGAAGCACTGAAACGAGGCGGATTCCATCTGGTAATTACTGATTACCAACTACGCTGGACGAACGGTTTAGATGTGCTGAAAACTATTAAAGCTAGTTATCCAGAATGCCCGATTGTAATGTTTACGAATACTGGCAACGAAGAAATTGCTGTAGAGGCAATGAAATCCGGCTTGGACGACTACATTATCAAGTCGCCGAAGCACTATGTCCGCCTTTGCGTTACGGTTCGCGCAGTGCTCGATCGAGTTGCCGCCTGGAAGTCGCCCGACTGGAAAATCAACTTCATTCTCTGCTAGAACACTTAAATGTCGGAGTTTTTCGAGCGACTTCCGAGGGGCAGCTTTTGGAAAGCAATCAAGCTTTTTTGCGCTTGTTTGATGCCAGAAATTTAGCAGATGTCCAAGGGATTTATCTTCAGAAATTGTTTGTGCAACCCCTAGATTCAGGCAGGGCTGTTTCGGGGCAACCACGGGGGGATTGCCCCTACGGAAAACCAGGGTTTTGTAGGGGCGGTGCCCCCGTGCCCGCCCAGCCCATAGACGAGGGGGTCGGGGTTTCAGATATCGCGGCTCTTCACGAGGGATTGCCCGTACAAGACAATGAAACAGCCCTGCTAGATTCAGGGGAGTCTCGGTCTCAAAATATCGAAATTACCTTTCCTTTGCCAGACGGTCGAGTAAAATGGATTCGGTTTACTCAATATCTCTACAGCGCAGAAGGTGAAAGTACCATTGAGGGATTGGTTGAAGATATTACTGATCTCAAGCAGGCTGAACTTGCTTTGCGAGAATTTAATGAAACTTTGGAAGAGCGGGTGAGAGAGCGTACTGCTGAGTTAGAAGAAGTTAATGCACAGCTCGAATCGTTTACCTATTCAGTTTCTCACGACTTGCGCGCTCCTCTGCGGGGAATTTCGTTTTTTGCTGAAATGTTGCTCCAAGATAAAGCCAGCGAGTTGGATGCTACTGCACAGGATTACTTGTATCGGATTAATGACGCCGCAAGTCTGATGAATACTTTAATCGAAAATTTGCTAGAGTACAGCCGCCTCAGCAAAGCTAACTTGCCACTAAAAGCAGTCTCTCTTCATTTAATTGTGGCTCGATCGATCGCGCAACTAGAGGCGGAAATTGCCGAAAAACAAGCTCGGATAACGGTTGTCGAACCGCTACCTACGGTGTTGGCCCATCCTGCTACGCTGCTGCAAGTCTTGACTAACTTGCTTTCCAACGCTATTAAGTTCGTGCAGCCGGGGATAGAGCCGCAGGTGCGAGTTTATGCAGAAGCTGAGGAAGAATATATCTATCTTTGGGTAGAAGACAACGGCATTGGTATTGCAGAAAGATTTCAAGAGAGGATTTTTGGGTTGTTCGATCGCCTGCACGGTCAAGAAGTTTATCCAGGGACGGGAATAGGGCTGGCGATCGCGAGCAAAGGAGTCGATCGGATGGGGGGTGCGATCGGGCTGAAATCGACTCTGGGAATCGGTACCAGCTTCTGGGTAAAATTACGCAAGTGCGAGAGTTGAGGAAGCAAGTTCGGCAACGCGCAGTGAATCGGGATTTAAAAGATGAGGTTCTAGGGAAGAAGGTTTTAACCGCAATATTCTGCTGTAGCTCAAAGAATCAATCAACCCGCTTGTTCACACCCGAAGACAGCATAAACAATTAGTATAGTAACAGTTAAGTAATCTCTTGCACCTTTCCCGCTTGAGCAGGCTTTCTGATCTGTTTGACAACAACTTACTTAATTCATTTGCGTGTGGACACGCCCCTAAAAGCCTGGCTGAGGATATTACAAGCTTTAAAATATAATAAAATACAAGCAAATACAATAAAATTATTGGCAAGTCTAATTAACCCACCAAGTACATATTTAAATTGTCGAGATTGCTCAATAACATATTGTTAGATTTAAGAATGTTTGCGCCCATACAAAAACTAAAAGGCTAATGGTGTCTATTCTATTAATCGACGACAACCCGAACGATCGCCTGATGATCGAGCGAGAACTGAGGAAAACTTTTCCCGATTTAGAAATTAAGTCGGTTATTGATATCCAAACTCTCGAACAAATCCTGGTCGCCGGGGGTTTTGACCTAGTAATTACCGACTACCAACTGCACTGGAGCGACGGATTAACTATTCTCCGCAAAGTTCACAGCCGCTACCCAAATTGTCCGGTAATTATGTGTACTGACAGTGGCAGCGAACAAGTGGCAGTCGAAGCTATGAAAGCGGGTTTGAGCGATTACGTGTTCAAAGGGCGACACTTAAAGCGGCTGGCGGCGGCAGTGGGCGAAAGCTTGAAAAATCAGCAGTTGCGCGAGAAATACGCGAAAACGTCGGCGCAGTTGGCAATTTCGGAGGAAAGGCTGAGGTTGGCGATCGAAGCCTCGAAAATGGGAACTTGGGATTGGAATTTATTAAATGGCGAGGTGGTTTGGTCGGAGGGACACGAACTGTTATTCGGCCTGGAAAAAGGCAGTTTTGCGGGAACTTACGAAGCTTTTTTTAGCTGCATTCACCCGGATGACCAGGCCTCGCTCGCCCAGGCTGTTGCCTTTGCTTTAGAAAACAAAATAGAATACCAATACGAATTTAGAGTCATTTGGCCCGACGGCAGCTTGCACTGGATCGCGAGTAGGGGCAAGTTTTTTGAGGATGATACGGGTAAACCGGTGCGAGCAATCGGCGTGGTTTGGGATATTACCGATCGTAAATTATCGGAAGCCAGGGTGCAAGAAAGCGAGGAAAACTTGCGCTTTGCCCTAGAAGCAGCTAATACGATCGCTTTTAGCTGGGATGTGGCATCCGGGGAAGTCCGCCGTTCGCCCAATGCCGAAACACAGATGGGTTTGGGCCCAGACAGCACCTTTGGTACTTTTGAGCAAAAAAAGAATACGGTGCATCCAGAAGACCGCGAAAGCTTTTTGGCAGATTTGGATGCCGCACTCAGCGGGACGGGAGTCTACGAGTCGGAATACCGCCACGTGCGCCCCGACGGCTCAGTCATTTGGCTCCACGACAAAGGGCGGGTGGTTTTTGACGCATCGGGCACACCCCTTCGGCTGTTCGGGGTGGCGATCGACATTACGGATCGCAAACAGTTAGAATACGAGCGCTCGCGCGCGTTGGCGCGCCAGCAGTCGTATTTGCGCCGCCTGCAAAAGTTAACCTCCGCGTCAGTTGCTATCAACTCCACACTGTCGGTGGCAGAAATACTTCAGTTAGCTGCCGATAGCGCCCGCCAAATTCTGGAAGTCCACCAGGTAGCGGTCAACCTCAACCCCACCGCCAACTGGGATTCGGGAATTAGCAAGTTTTCCATGTCAGAAAAATACGCCGCGTGGCAAGATTACTGCGAAGAACCAGACGGTACGGGCATTTACCAACAAGTTTGCCAGCAGCAACAGCCGATGCGAATGACTCAAAGCGAGTTAGAGGCTCACCCGGCCTGGCGGGAGTTCGGCAAGGCTGCGGGGAAGCACCCGCCGATGCGGGGCTGGCTGGCTGTACCGCTGACGGGTCGGGACGGCAGAAATCTGGGATTGATTCAGTTGTCGGACAAGTATGAGGGGGAGTTTGCCGAAGATGATGAAACTATTTTAATGCAGTTGGCTCAGGCGGTGTCGGGGGCGATCGACAATGCCCGCCTTTACGAGGAATCTCAGCAGGCAAATCGCATGAAAGATGAGTTTTTGGCAACTCTTTCTCATGAGCTCCGATCGCCCTTAAACGCGATTTTGGGCTGGGCGCAACTGCTGCGGCACCGCAGTTTTAGTCCGGCTGCTACTGGGCGGGCTTTAGAAACGATCGAGCGAAATGCTAAATTGCAAACTCAATTGATTGATGATTTGCTGGATATTTCTAGAATTATTCGCGGCAAGTTGACTTTGAATCCTTGTGCGGTAAATTTGATTTCGATGGTGGAAGCAGCGGTGAATACGGTGCGGTTGGCCGCCGATGCTAAGTCGATCGATTTACGGTTTGCAATTGTAGATTTGGGCTTGGAGACTGCAGAGTTTTCCGAAGCCGGGGAGATTTCTGGCAATCCTGAATCTCAGTTAAATCCGAAATTTTGGGTATCAGGAGACCCCGGCCGCTTGCAGCAAGTGATTTGGAATTTGCTGACGAATGCGATTAAGTTTACGCCGCGCGGGGGGCGAGTTGAAATCCGGCTTTCGAGAGTTGATTCGGAGGTTGAGTTGGCTGTTACCGACACGGGAATTGGGGTTGCACCGAATTTTTTGCCTTACGTGTTTGAGTCTTTCCGCCAAGCGGATGCTACGATTACTCGCAATTATAGCGGTTTGGGGCTGGGTCTGGCGATCGTCCGGCAGTTGGTGGAACTCCACGGCGGCACGGTTTGGGCGAGCAGTCCGGGACTGGATATGGGATCGACTTTTACTTTCCGTCTCCCTGCGATGCAGGTAAATTCCATCGCCGGTGAGGAAGCGCAGGTTTTGGCTGGCGCTGGTAATTTACTGGGAGTTAAGGTTTTGCTGGTTGATGACGAGGTTGATTCGCGGGAATTTATGAGGTTTGTCTTGGGGGATTCCGGGGCCACTGTCATGGCTGCATCGTCTGCTGCTGAGGCGTTTGAGGTGGCTTCGCAGTTTGATCCGGATGTTGTGGTCAGCGATATCGGAATGCCGGAGGAAGACGGCTATTCGCTGCTACGAAGGCTGCGTTCTTTGAACACGCAGACAGGGAAATTTTGGGCGATCGCTCTGACGGCTTATGCTAGGGATGAAGACCGCGATCGTGCTTTTGCTGCAGGTTTCGATCGGCATCTGTCTAAACCTGTGCAACCCGATGTGTTGGTAGAGACTATAGTCAAGTTGAGGCCGCAAGGGCTAACAACTTAAAAAATTCTATTAATAAATGGTAAATGGTAAATGGTAAATGTGTTTGTAGTGGCGACTTTAATCCTCGTAAAACTCGCTCGTACTTGCCTTCCTCACTACCAATCTATAATGCTGATTTTACCGGACACCACCTGATTAACCCGACTGGATATCGACGGAATCGCTCAACTGAGAAATATAAAAATTTGTATTTTTCAAACTCTTCAACTTCTGCTTGTGGGGCTTTGCTTCTAGCCCGCCTAAAATATGCAATTTATATGCCGATTAGGTGATTGGTTTGTGTTAATATGCTAAAATATCCAACAACCACGCGGTAATTAGGTGGACAAACTTCAGACAGATATAGAGGCAATTTACTCTCAAATTGAGGAATTGCGCCTGGAACGCCAGCAGCTTAGTATTGCCGATGTTGTCCCAGCCGGTGATTCGCCCCAAGCGATCGCCGATGCTTATCGTCGTCACGCGAGGGAAAAAGCACAAGTATCGGCAGAAGTCAAGGGGATAGATGACGCGATCGCGGCTCTGTCTGCTCAACTAAGTCAGAAACAGCAGCAGTCAGTAAAGTTGCAAAGAATAACTCCGATGGAGGAGCAAGTTGAAGAAGGAAGATTACTAGCCAAGGGACACGCGGAACGGATTAATGAACTGGCGGCGGAACTGGCGGCGGAAGTGAAGGGACTCAAAGCCATCGCCGACCAAATTAGTCCCAGCTACTGGCAGGTTTATTACAAGCCTTTTATTACGGGTTTTAAGAGTATTTCTGTTCCCTACGTGCGATCGGACGGGGATGTTTGGACTATTGTCAATCGAGTAGTTTAGAGAGGCTGCGGGAGCAGAAATAATCAGCGCTCAAGACAATTTTTTTCCTGTCCCTATTCCTCTACCTCAACCTCGCAGCAATTGCTTAATAGTGCCGACCAATTCTTGAGGGTGAAATGGCTTGGCGATGTAAGCGTCGGCTCCTTGTTTCATTCCCCAATAGCGATCGAACTCTTCGCTTTTGCTCGAACACATTACCACCGGCAAATTTTGGGTTTTAGGGTCGCTTTTGAGCCGGCGACAAACTTCGTAGCCGTTCATCCGGGGCATCACGATATCCAGAACCACTAAATCTGGGCGGTTAGCCTTGATTTGCTCTAGAGCTTCTACGCCATCACTCGCTACGGTGACGTTGAGTCCTCTACCTTTGAGCAAGTCGGCGATCATCTCCCGCAGAGTGACGCTATCATCAACAACCATAACTGTACTCATAGAATAATCCCTACCAAGTTTCTGGGTTGAAACGTTCTCATTAACGTTTACACTAACGTTCACCTTCAAAGGTGTCTTTTCCTGATTGAGATTGCGCTCTGCTAAATGTAGTTTACCCACTTTTGCTGATTTCTCAATCATTTTCTGAGTAATTTCGGCCAAATTTAAAGTTCCGCGCAATCTCGGTTGACACAGGAGGCTATGTCCGTTAGTCTATCATTTTCTTTCTCAAATGGTACTATTATCAAAAAATCAGGGTATAGCTTGGTTGTGCGTTTCCGGTTGAGGACGGCGGCGCTCGGCCGCCTGCATCAACGGGAGCATCTCAATGAAAGCAGCCCTCCGCTAGAAATTGGAGTTTTGAGGCAGAAGGCAGGAGGCAGAAGGCAGGAGGAAAGAGGAAGAAGGAAAGAGGAAGAAGGAAGGAGCTAGAAGGAAGGAGCTAGAAGAAGTTTTTTTACAAATATGAGATGCTCCCTGCATCAACATTTGTCTAATTAGGATTTTTCGTACCTAAAGCCGATAGTTTTTGGTCGTAGAGCGTGTCTAAAACGACCGGACGCTGGCGGTAGCTGTGACCGGTGTTTTTGCAGCCGTTAGCAACGATTCCCAAGACGCAAGCTCCAGAAATTTTTAATTCTTCTAAAACTTTGCGAACTTGCGATCGGTCTGTTTGCCCAATTTGGACGACCATAATCGTAGCGTCTGTGCGAGCTGCGATCAAGTGGGTGTCTGCCAAGCCTGCTACTGGCGGGGTGTCATAAATTACTAAGTCAAAAAATGCTTGAAATTGCTCCATTAGATACTGCATTTTTTTGGAAGAAAGAAGCTTGATCGGATCGGGGGGAATTTGGCCTGCGGTGAGTACGAACAAATTTTCTTGGTTCGGGACTCGTTGAATCGCGTCGTTGAGGCTGAGATCGGTAGAGATGGCATCGCCCAGGCCACGCACGTTTGGCAGTCCTAACTTAGCGTGCAGTTGCGGGCAGCGCAAATCTGCATCTACTAGCAATACTCGCTGTCCGACTGCTGCTGCTGCTGTGGCTGCCAGGTGCAAAGCTACTGTAGATTTGCCGTCTCCGGCTACGGCTGAGCCGACTAAGAGCGATCGAATTGCCGTGCCTGCACTCAGCAAGTGAATGTTCGTGTATAGCGATCGAAATGCTTCTAAAAATTGATAGTCCAAGTCGCTCAAAATACTTGGTCCCCCGCTCGTCGAACCAGTATGTCTAGCTTCGGCCGGTTCGACTACTTCCACTTTCAAGTTCGATCGAGCTGATGTTAGTTTCCTCTGTCTGGCTGGCGGTCGGCGCTTAACTTTTTTGGTAAACGGAATCACCCCGAGTATTGGCAATCTTGTGGCCATTCTCAGTGATTCTGGAGTGTGGAACACAGTATTTAGTACCTCTACCACCAAGCCGACTGCTATGCCCAGCAGACTGCTTAAAATTACTGCCAGCGCTAACTGTTTTTTGGTTTGTTTGACGGTAGCTGTTATAGGCCTGCCGAATTTGTCTAGCGGAATTTCCGGAGGAGTGATCGGCACCCAGGGTATTTGCTGCTGAGCAGCATCAATCCGCAAGGCTTCTCGTTTTGCCAAGAAGTCCGACAAACTCTTAGTAACTACTTGCAGTTCCCGCTGTAAATTGTCGTATTGTCGGGTTGTAACTGAAAAGTTTCTAATTTTTTGGTTGAGAGCATTTTGCAAAGCTGTCATTTCGCGATCGCGCGCTTCAATTTCTTTGATTTGGGTCTCTAAATTTCCCATCACCACTTCTTTTGCTTGTTTAGTGGCGGTTAAAATCAGTTCTTCCCGACTTTTTCGCAGCGCTAAAACTGGCAAACTGTCTTCTCTGTACTGAGCTGCTTTTAAGGACAATTCCGAGTCTATTCTCTGAATTTGACCTAAGAGTCCGCTGTAAGCTTGTCCTTGGGTCATCAGCAGCCCCTGGGGATTATTTTCGTTGAGTAATTTTTCATAGCTTTGGTAGAGGTTTCGCATCCCTTTTAGCTGAACTCTAATTTCTACTTGCTTACCCCGAATGCTTTGAACTTGTTCAGAGAGAGATTTTCCCTCCATCTGAGGTTCAAACAAGTTGCTCTGCTGCCGCAGTCTTTGGACTTGCAGTTGCAGAACTTCCACTCTTTCTCGGAGCTTGGGCATCTCCGTATCTATAAATTTAATACCTTGATTAATGCCGATCAGCCGTTGCTGCAAGCTGTAGTCTAGATAAGCTTTAGAAATTTTATCCAATACGGTGGAAATTTTTTCTCGGTTTGAATCTTTGTAACGAACTTGTAAAATTTTTGTGCCTTGCTGTTTGCCATCTTTCGCGTAGCTGACGCGGTTGATGGACATTTTTGAGATCAGTGCCGTATAGTTCATTTTGGGATACCAGGCTCGCAATTCCTCAATCACGGGCTGCATCAATTTGGGGCTACGCAAAATCCTAATTTGGGTTTCGTAGTCTACTAAGCTAATTCCTTCTATATTAATTCTTGCTAAATCTGCCGCTTGGGTGTTGTTTAATTGTTTGGATAGCAAACCTTCAGCCGTGGCTGGTTCTACTAACAGGGAAAAGGAGCCTTCATACTCGATCGTAATCTGTTTAGACGTGAGGACGATCGCTGTTCATGCCAGGGCGCTCAAAGCAATGGTGGCTGCTGCCATGACCAGGAAGCGACGGCGCACGACGCCTAAGAGCCAGGACAAGTCTAGCTTTTCTTCTTCTCTCTCCTCTACGAAGTGATCTCTGTAGTTGTGAGCAGATAACTCCGGCAGTTTGCCATTCGATTTGGGTGTGAAGGGTTGGTAATCTTGTCTGCTATCCATATTCAGCCTGGGTATTTTTGAGGTTGGTATTTTTGAGGTTGATATTTTTGAAGCGGCCAGGTCGCGGCTGGGTAATCTTATTGTTTAGTTTATTCTAGCCTTTGCCAGGAATTATCCACCTCACCCGCCACCTTCTTACCTGAATAAAAATCGGAGAACGTTTATAAAATTTAACACTCCGGTAGCTGGCCCGACAGGTCCGATTACAGCGTTCATGCGATCGACAAAATCGACGAGACCCCTGCGAGATACGATAATCATGTCGTTGTTGCGAAGTTGAGGATTGGTTTCTTCGTTAATTCCTTGAGTTAAATTGACTTCGATCGTCCGTTTAGTAGCTGTACCGTCGTTATTGAGGCGGACTAGCTCAACTTTATCCCTTCTAGCTCTGGTATTCTCGTAGCCAAAAAATCCTCTGGAAACTAAAGCTTGATTCAGTGTGGCATTAGCTGGGAGCCTCAAGGGATCGAGGGATGTTCTGAGTTCTCCTACTACAAAAACGTTAATGCCAGTGGGAGCAAAGTTAGTGCTCGCGAGTACGCCAGCTTCTGCAGGGTTGACGATCGTAGCTTTGGGCACGATGATCGTGTCTCCCTCCTGGAGGATGGTATCTTGGGCGCCGTCGCCGGACTCTAGGAACTGCCACAGATTGACTGGGATAATTTGTTCGCCTCTTCTGGTGACGCGCCGCACTTGGATTTGCCGGATGTCGGCATCGGAGGTGATGCCGCCGGCTAGCTGAATGGCCCGGATGACGGTGGGAAAACCTTCGCGGCTGAGGTCGTTTGTGGTGTTACCGCCGATCACGACGTATGCCCCGGGGCGGGTGACTTGACCAACGATGGAGATCGATCGAGGTTTTTCTGGGGGTGGCGAAAAGTTGGCTGTCGCAAATTGACGAGCTTCTGCTTGGTTGAAGTTGGCGACTGTGGGAATCACGATTGTGTCTCTGTCTTGCAAAATGATGTCTTGAGAGATGTC
The DNA here is from genome assembly GCF_036700445.1 of Microcoleus sp. T3_B1. Lineage (NCBI taxonomy): Bacteria > Bacillati > Cyanobacteriota > Cyanophyceae > Oscillatoriales > Microcoleaceae > Microcoleus > Microcoleus sp. T3_B1. The sequence continues at coordinate 22,902 of NZ_JAUBOX010000065.1, read as the reverse complement.
TCCTTCTTGCAAGAATTTCCACAGGTTGACGTTGAGCACTTGATCCGGGCCGTCTCGTTGGGGACGGCGGACGCGGATGTTGCGGATGTCGGCGACACCCGTGACGCCTTCTGCGAGTCTGATCGCTTGGGTGACGGTGGGGTACTGGACACTCGGCGTGGCTCCCGGGCCAGGAGTTAGGGTAATGGTGAAGTTTCCGGGCCTGGTGACTTCTCCGATGACGCCGACGTTGAGGGGGCGGGCGGCGACGAGGCTGACTGTGACGATGGGGTCTTTGAGGACGCGACGGTAGGCGTTGCGGATGATGTTGGTGGCTTCTACTAAGGTGCGGCCACGGACGGAGACCAAGCCGATGAGGGGCAGGTTGACTGAACCGTCGGAAAGGACTTCGTAGCCGCGGCTGAGTTCGGGTACTTCGAGTATTTCTACTTGGATACGATCGCCTCCGCCGAGTTTATAGCTTTCCGGCGCTCTCCTAACGGGCGCAACGGTCTGGGCTTGGTCTGCGCCTAGGGGGATGGGAAGTTGTGCCGGGGTGCTTCTGGCATCAGCGATGAAAGTGGAAGCAAACAAGACAACACCCACAACCGACGGGGCTATCTGTCTGGGAAAATGGGTGTTAACCATACACCACCTAATTTTATTGACTATGATTTATATAAGTGTAGCCTTTTTAGTGCTGGGCAAAAAGCTCATTATTTTAAGCGATCGCCGAAAAAACGATGCTGTATTTTTGCTTTATGCCTAATTTCTGTGTTAGCGTGGTTGCGGGTTGACGGCTATATTTTATATCTAGATAATTTGCTCTTATTTCGGATAAAGGAAAGCAATTATGACTGAACCACTGTCTCTACCAAATATGCTGAAAGATCTGATCTTAGGGAGTTCTTCATTGACATGGATGCTACTTGCTATATTCGCGATGGTCACTCTACTATTATTTCACTTCGCCAGCTATAAAAAAAATAAGTTTGGCTTTAGAAAAAAGCTTTGCTGGTCTTTATATTTTCATCTCTCCCTTTCTAACACAACCTCCTTTTAATTACTTGCATTCTATTAACTTGAAAGAACCAGACGGTGGCACATTAAAACTCATACCTTATTTTTTTTACCCCTGGGTAGTATTGATTTTGATTTCAAGAATTAAAATTTTTAGTAGCAATTTTATAGAAGTTTTTGCCAAAATATTGACAATGAATCCTTTCTTTTTACTTTATACATTACTTCCATTACTGTCTACATTCTGGTCTCTCTTTCCTGAAGAAACGCTAAGAGCAGGCCTAGCTTTTTCAGGATTTACTGCTTTTGGTTTTTATATTGCAGCGCAATATAAATGGGAGGATTTATCTGGTTTTTGGCGGTGAGGATACACGGCCATCGGTTTGGCAAGTTTTGTAATGAAACCCCCTGGCTCAGGAGATTTTGTCGGCTTAACCCAATCTAAAAATTCTTTGGGTGGAGTCTTAGCTCTCTGTACGGCATTTTGGTATTTGCATTATTCTCAAGGCGCTAAAACTCCGAAAGAGCGCTGGATTGCTTTGGGAATGATGTTCTTTTCATTTTACCTAGTAAGGGCTAATAAATCGGGGTCGGCTCTAGTGATTACTATCATATTAATAATTGCTGTGTCGTCTCTAGATTTTCTAAAAAAATTAAGTTTTCAGTGGGCATTTACTGCTATTATATGTTTCCTGGTGGTCAGTATAATTATGACAGTTTTTGTAGTAGACAACCTAGAGGATATTATTGTAGGTGGGTTAGGCAAGGACTTGACTCTAACTGGGCGGACAGAATTCTGGCCGCAGTTAATCGCTGCGGTCAATCAGCGCCCCTGGCTGGGCTACGGATTCGATGGATTTTTTCAACAAGATAAGTTTGGCTCGGCTACTCCTGCTTATTTTATTTATACTCCTAATGGATTTCAACCTAAAAATCCTCACAATGGGGGGATTGGGATCTTGTTAGCCTTCGGTTGGCCGGGATTAATTTTAATGATGACTTCCTTGCTGCTGAATTTAGCTTACGCAGTTCGGTATTTGAGTGGTAGCACCATGGAAGAAGCGGGAATACCTATTTGTTTTCTAGTGTCTATTATTATAAGCAACATCACAGAAGGTTATATTATAAGTATAGCAAATCCTTGGCTGAGTTACGCAATGTTGACGGTTCGACTGGCGATAGATAATGCTAACAATAGTTCTAACAGTAGCACCAGTAGCCCTCAAAGGCGTTCTTTAGCTGGCACTGTCCATTGAAGTAAGCATTGGGCGGACCGTGGGTCAATTTGGGGAGCATCTCATATTTGTAAAAACACTTCTTCTGGCTCCTTCCTTCTTCCTCTTTCCTCCTGCCTCCTCCCTCGTGCCTCCTGCCTCCAAACTCCAATTTCTAGGTCGGCTGCTTTCATTGAGATGTTCTCTCAAGTTGTGATATGTTGTTATAGGATCAACCAGTCTAATTTTGCGAGATTGGCGACCATGCCAGAACTGCGTTTGTGTTTTGTAAAGATTTAAAATATTCTGATGCTAGATAAGTTAACTGCGGTCAGTCAAAGGCTCGGCCCTAATCTGCGCCAGGTACTCAGCAACATAGCTTGGCTGTTGACTGACCAAATCTTGCAGATGGGTTTGGGTTTAGTCGTAGGCCTTTGGGTGGCTCGCTATCTTGGTCCGACACAATTTGGATTGCTCAACTACGCGATCGCCTTTGTGTCGCTGTTTAGTTCGGTGGCCACGATGGGGTTGGGTACTCTGGTAGTGAGGAATATCGCTCGCGACCCAGAATGCAAAAATGAGACCCTGGGAACTGCCTTCGGACTGCAATTTACTGGTGGTATAATCACTCTGGTGTTAACTGTCACCGTGATTGCGCTACTCAAGCCCAACGACACTCTGACTCGGTGGCTGGTAGGTATCATCGCAGCGGGAACTATCTTTAATGCTTTTGAGGCTATCAATTTTTGGTTTCAGTCCCAAATCCAGTCAAAATATACAGTTTTCGCTAAAAATTCGGTATGTTTTTTAGTTGCTGCTTTCAGAATTGGCTTAGTGACAATTAAAGCCCCCCTGCTTGCCTTCGCCTGGGTGCGATTGGCAGAGGTGGCATTGGTAGGAATCGCTTATGTATATTTTTATAAGCTTACGGGGAATAAAATTAAGGATTGGCAATTCAGTTGGGAACGGGGCAAGGAACTGCTATCGGAGAGTTGGCCGATAATTTTGTCGGGATTGGCAGTTTATGTATACTCAAAAACCGACCAGATCATGCTGGGTGCGATGAATAAAAATGCAGAACTGGGCTATTATGCTGCCGCTGTGAAAATTTCAGAAATCTGCGATTTCTTGCCGATGATCATATCCAGCTCTATTTTTCCCAAATTAGCGAATTTTAGAAAGACAAATTATGAAGAATATCTAAATAAATTTCAAATTTACTCGGATATTATGATATTTTTATGGTTGGGAGTGGCCATACCAATATCATTACTTTCTCCCTGGATAGTGCATCTGCTTTACGGTGAAAAATATTCGAAGTCAGCAGCGGTACTGGCAATCTATGTTTGGGCGCAATTTGGCAGTAACTTTGGAGTAGCACGGAGCACATATTTGAACATAGAAGGTCAGTTACGCTACGGTCTTTACTTGACTGTAGTCGGATCTATTTTTAACGTAGGGTTAAACTTTTTGCTGATTCCTAAGTATGGAGCTTTTGGAGCAACGGTGGCTACTCTGATAACTTATTTTTACGTGATTATATTAGTCAATTTTTTGATTAAGGAATTGCGTCCTTTCGGAAATTTTATCTGGCGATCCCTTAACTTATACAAGGCCGCTTGTAGAATCAGAGGATTATTAAAGTGATTCAAATTAAACCTAAAATCGAACAGCGCTCGAATTGCCCCTATTGCGGGACAGATCTCAATCCCAAAACTATTTTGTGGCAGGGAATTCACATTGTTATAGATTCTAAGTGCGGCGGATGCGGCCGCGAAATCATCGATGAGCTGAAAGTAGGTCATGGAGTCACAAACTCCCTGCAAGTTGATTTAAGGAAAGCTGCAGTGTTTGCGGAGAATGCTTTCGCAAAGGATTGGTTGGGGAAAGCGTTACTCAACTCACTCCAAAATCCTCGACCCGAAAAACTTGAGATTGCAAAAGAATTTTTTAAGCCGTGCAAGCGAGCAATCATCTTAAACTGTATCGATCATCTTTATGGTCACTCCCTGTTAAAGTTGCTAAATGCACAAAGGCACTTAGACGGCAATCCGGAGTGTGGATTAGTGGTGATAGTTCCTAAGTTTTTAAGGTGGATGGTTCCCGATGGAGTTGCTGAAGTCTGGACAGTGCCTATTTCTTTACAAAATGGTCAAAATTACTATCCCAGCTTCGCTGAGTTTGTTGAGGAAGAAACTAAACGTTTTGAAGAAATTTATGTCAGTGAAGCTTATTCTCATCCAAGTCGGTTTGACATCACGCGGTTTAGTCGAGTACCCAAACACAACTTTGAGTACCAAGAAATAAAAATTACTTTTATTTGGCGGGAAGATCGCCTGTTAGTTAACCGTTTGCTCTTGCGAGGTCTTAGAAAGCTGAATCAAGGAGAAATCGCACTGGCATTGCAAAATTTGAAAATTCAGCAGTTATTTGAGAAAATTAGGTTGCAACTACCTGAAGCAAAATTTGCAGTGGCTGGTCTGGGGACAAAAACTAAGTTTCCAGAATGGATTGAAGATTACAGGGTGGATACTTTTAATGAAAAAATTGAAAAGGAAATATGCCGTGTTTATTCAGAAAGCCGCTTAGTAATTGGTCTTCATGGCTCTAATATGCTGCTGCCTTCTAGCCATGCTGGCATGACAATTGATTTGATAGATGAGCGGTGGGGGAACTTTGCACAAGATATTTTATACCAAGAAAGCGACCCTAGAATGGCTACTTTTCGCTATAGATTTTTGCCGTATCAGATTAGCAATGATACACTGGCATTCATAGCGGCTGTGATGGTTCTGAAGTGGTCTAAGTTTAAATCCCAGATGACGGCTGATGTTGTTGATTGAGATTGTGAAGAAAAACTGACCTATAACCATCAAATAAATTGTGGCATGGGTCAGGTTTAAGTGACAAGTCTGATTCAGTCACTCAACAATATCCCCATAACTCTTGAATCCCGACAGTCGGGCGTATCGTTAAATATTGTAAATTTAACCTCCCAATACCACGCGGAACTCAAGTTTGAAAGTTAGGATTATATAAAAATCATGGAGAAATTAAATGAAAAACAGAGGTTCTGTGTATATAGTCACTGGAATGTGCTGCGATCGAGAAGGTGAAGAAAGTATTTATCCTCAAGGATTAAATATCAAATCTTCATCAGGCCAGTTCCAATCTATTTACTGGCAGTGCGTTGTAGTATTTTTTGCTACGAGTGTGAGAAATAATCCTAGTGCCAATCATATCTTGTGTACCAATGCAGAAAAATTACCCAATCTAGGCAACTTCAACATGGAAGAATTTTTTGCCAACATCGGTGTGAAGGTGGCTCAGCTACCTTTCACCTATAAGCATCCGCTAGAATACTTCCACGCTTTCAGGAGTACATATTTCAAATTCGATATTGTTAAATACCTCAAAAACAACTCCGAATCGAACGATATATGTATGTCGCTAGATTCTGATTGCGTGTGGGTTAATTCGGTAGATAGAATGATAGAAGCAATCGAAAAAAATGGGATAGCTACTTATGAGCGCTTTTACCCAGAAGATCAAGCGATTAATGGTTTGACTAGAGGAGAAATGCAAAAAATTTACTCTGAACTAGGGTACAATATTGAGCAGGCTCCTCCTTATTTTGGAGCTGAATTAATTGGGGGAACCGGAGAGAATATTAAAAAATTATCTGAAGAAATTGACTTGATTTGGAATATTTCTTTAGAAAGGTTTGCACAAGGCAAATCCAAATTTAATACAGAGGAGCAGATGTTAACCTATATTTATAACAAGCAAGGGTATGCACCGGGAACTGCAAACCCTTATCTTGAACGGATATGGACATCAGCGCAATTTTACACGGCAAGTAAATCAAATTTTCAGCTTGATGTTTGGCATCTGCCAGCAGAAAAAAGTAGGGGAATTAAGAGACTTTTCCTACAAGTATCCAATCCCAAATCCTTGTTTTGGACTCTGCCAGTGGGAGAGGAGTTTATGAAATATGTTGGCGGATATGTAGGGATACCTAAACGTAATATTTCTAAAATAATAGTTGAGACTTTAGAAGACAGAAAATCCGGCATAAAAAGGAGACTATCTCATGTTAAAAATCTCATAAAGGGATGATCTGCCCAAAAATGTGGTGGTTGCAAATATATCGTTCAAATATCAAGTTTTCCCAACTTGATGATAAAGAAGACCTAAGTAATCATTAAAGATATAAGAGGAGAAAAATAAATGTATGACTGGCAACTAACAACCCCAATTGTCTTGATTATCTTTAAACGCCCTCAAGAAACACAAAGGGTGTTTGAGGCAATTCGTCAGGCAAAACCCCCCAAATTGCTAGTAATTGCTGACGGCCCGCGTCCAGATAGGCCTGGAGAAGATCGAGAATGTGCTGCCGCTAGAGCTATTATTGACCAAGTAGATTGGGACTGCGAAGTTTTGAAAAATTACGCCGACGTAAATCTCGGTTGTCGGCTGCGAGTTTCTAGCGGTATGAATTGGGTGTTTGATACGGTTGAAGAGGCAATTATTCTGGAGGATGACTGTCTCCCTCATCCTACATTTTTCCGCTTCGCTGAAGAATTGCTCGATCGTTACCGAGACGACCACCGGATTCTGTCAATCTCTGGTCAAAATGTTCAGTTTGGCAGGAAAAGAACTGATTATAGTTACTACTTTTCTCGCTACAATCACTGCTGGACTTGGGCGAGTTGGAGGCGAGCTTGGCAGCACTATGATTTAGATATGAAGCTGTGGCCAGAAATTCGTGATGGTAATTTTTTGATGGATGTACTGGGAGACTCCAATGCTGTAAAAGTTTGGACAAATATTTTTCAGCTTTGTTATGAAAAAAAATTACAGAGTTGGGCTTGTCAGTGGACATTTGCTAGCTTTATTCAAAATGGTATTAATATTCTTGCGAATGTTAATTTAGTTTCTAATATCGGACATGGTGTAGGGGGAACTAATACGGAGGATGTCAACAGTCCTTACAGTAATATGCCTGTAGAAGCTATAACATTTCCGATGAAACACCCGCCTTTTGCAATTAGGGATACGCAAGCAGATAATTTTACCCAAAAAACTTTATTTGATTACGATCCGCCGTTGTTAAGAAAGGTGCAAAAAAAAGTAGATAAACTTTTGAAACAATTCCGATAAAATCAGCTAGAAATCTAGAGGATAGGCAGGGAAAATGAAAGTTGTAATTGTTAATAGTTCTGATACGGAAGGGGGGGCAGCCCGCGCCGCTTATCGACTGCAAAAAGGTTTGCAGGGGATTGGTGTTTCTTCGCAAATGCTCGTAAAAAATAAGGGTAGTGGCGATTCAAGTGTAATTTCGTCACAGAATAGTATTACAAATAAGTTGGACAAGATTATTTCAACTTTATATAACTCGCCATTGCGACTTTACCCTGAGAGAAGGTCTGTTATTTTTTCTACAGAATGGTTTCCAGATTCTCTAGATGTCCAAATTTCCCAAATCAAGCCTGATATTATTAATTTACACTGGGTGTGTGGGGGTTATTTACAAGTAGAGAGTATTCCGAGGTTTAATCAACCCTTAGTCTGGACGCTGCACGATATGTGGCCTTTTACAGGTGGATGTCACTACAGTGAAGATTGCGATCGCTACACTCAATCTTGTGGTAGTTGTCCGCAACTTCACAGTAAGAAAGAGTCGGATCTGTCACGGTGGGTGTGGCAGCGGAAAGCTAAAGCTTGGAAAAATCTTAACCTAACTCTGGTTAGCCCTAGTATTTGGTTAGCTAAATGCGCTAATTCTAGTTCTTTATTCAAAGATTTTAGAGTTGAAGTAATTCCTAATGGCATCAATACTCAAAAGTATAAACCCATAAATCGTCAATGGGCGCGAGAAATTCTGAATTTACCTCAAGATAAACAAATTGTACTGTTTGGAAGTGCAGGTGGAACGGGCGATCGCTGGAAAGGATTTAACTTGCTCGTACCCGCTTTACAAAGCCTCAGTAAATCAGGCTGGAAAGATCGGATAGAGTTGGTGGTTTTTGGATCTTCTGAACCCGAAAATCCCATTGAACTTGGTTTTAAAACTAACTATGTCGGGAGACTCGCAGATGATATTTCCCTAGCCACTGTTTATGCAGCAGCAGATATTTTTGTCGCCCCTTCCGTGATAGATAACTTGCCAAATACAGTCATGGAAGCCCTTGCTTGCGGCATCCCCAGCGCTGCATTTAATATTGGGGGACTGCCCGATCTGATCGAACACTGCTCCAATGGCTATTTAGCTCAACCCTATGAAACAGAAGACTTAGCGCGAGGAATTGCTTGGGTTTTAGAAGATCCCAATCGGCATCAAAAACTTTGTATTCGCGCCCGCCAGAAAGTGGAAAAAGAATTTACCTTAGACATACAAGCAAATCGCTATTTGTCTATTTTTAACGATGTTGTGTCAACTCCAAAGTAAAAATCTGATTTTACGTAGTAAATTTTACCTGGCTATCGCTAAAAGCTGCACAATTGGGAACAATGAACCGTACTAAAATCGCCGCCCTTTTAACTTGCTTCAATCGCAAACAAAAAACATTGGCTTGCCTAGAGGCCCTTTTTAAACAGGTACTTCCAGCCGATGTTGATATTTTAGCCTATTTAGTCGATGACGCCAGCACGGACGGCACCAGCGAGGCAGTTCGTCAAATCTATCCTCAAGTCAAGATTTTTTCCGGCGATGGGAACTTATTTTGGAACGGGGGAATGCGTGGGGCTTTCAGCGAAGCAATGAAAGATGATCCAGACTACTACCTCTGGTTAAATGATGACACTATTATTTACCCACAAACAGTAAGTGTCTTGCTAGAAACCTGTCACAAATTATTAGAAAAAGGAGAAACAAAAGCCATCGTTGGCGGTTCTACCTGCGACCCAGAAACTGGTCAAACAACATACGGCGGTATGGTGCGAAATAACCCTTTGCACCCCTTCCGATATGGTGTCTTAGAACCAACAAAAGAGCCTCAAATTTGCGATACTATGCACGGCAACTGCGTATTAGTTCCCCGCAGTGTTGTGCAAATTGTCGGCAACCTCGATCCGGCTTTTGTCCATTATATTGGGGATTGGGATTATGGTTTACGAGCGAGACAGAAAGGATGTACAGTGTGGATTGCTCCCGGTCATTTAGGAACTTGTTCCCTCAACCCCCAGGTGACCAAAACGGCTGCTGAGAATTTAAGCGAAGGATTGGAGAAAATGAGCAAACCGAAAGGTTTATCCTTCAAAGATACTACCCTGCAACCGGCTCAAGAGTGGAAAGTATTTACTCAGCGGCATGGTGGCTTGTTGTGGCCAATTTATTGGCTGCTACCTTATCGAAGGTTAGTTTGGCTTTCAGTGTTGAGTAAGCTGGGATTGACTAAAAACAAAACTCAAGGTGAATAGGATGGTTGATAGAAATGAACTCCGCATTGCTTGGCTCGTTCCTTCGGCAGAATTTGGGGCCTATTGGCCGCCGGTTTTGCATGAGCTCAAAAAACTGATTCCGAACACGATTTTTTATACAGGTCGCCTCTGGCCTCGCTACGATCCGGAAGCTCCTGGTACAGAAGTAGTCGAAGTTGTGGGAGATACTGAATTCATCACCACCCAAAAGATAGAAACTGGGTACAGTCGTGGTTATATTAAGGCTACTCCGGGGATTATTTTTCCTCTTTTGCAATTCAAGCCCCAGGTCATTTTTGCTAGTGGATTTTCGATCTGGACATTGGTAGCTATAATCTTTAAGCCTATAGGGAAATGGCAATTGGTTTTAGTTTATGAAAGTAGTTCCCCGAATGTAGACTTTCGAGATTCTAAGGTGCGATCGACGATTCGACGCTGGATGGGTAAATTTGCTGATACCTTTGTTTCTAATAGTCGCCGAGGTAAAGAATATTTGGTAGAAGTGATTGGGGCTGCCGAAAGTAATATCTTTGCTCAACCTTACATGGTTCCTGATGCTAAAGCTTTGGTACAAAAGTTAGAAAATAATAAGTCTATCTCCTTGTCATTCCCCCACCCAATTTTTCTGTGCGTGGGTCAAGTAATTTCCCGCAAAGGGATTAAGAATCTGTTAGAAGCTTGCAGAATTTTGCAAAGCAAGGGATACTCGAATTACACAGTCATTATCGTTGGAGACGGGGAACAGCGATCGGAACTAGAAGCACTTACAAAAGAATGGGGTTTAGAAAAACAAATTGTTTGGACAGGGTGGATAGAATACGGATACTTGGGCTCTTATTTTCTAGAAGCTGATGTGTTTGTTTTTCCTACGTTAGAAGATACTTGGGGAATGGTGGTGCTAGAAGCGATGGCATTTGGTAAGCCGGTTTTGTGTTCAAAATGGGCTGGGGCTTGCGAAATGATCGTTGAAGGTGAAAATGGTTATATTTTTGATCCCTATCAGTCGGAAGGTATTGCAAACGCGATGCGGGACTTGATTGATTGCCCAGAAAAGTTAGCGATCATGGGCAAAAAATCCCAGCAACTGATCGCTGAACATACACCCGAAAATGCTGCGAAATTAATAGCAGATGTGACTTCGCTAGTATTGGAGAAAAGTTGATGAAAATTCTTTTATCTGCCTTTGCCTGCGAACCCGGACAAGGATCTGAGGAAGGAGTGGGCTGGAATGCGGTGGTAGAAGCCGCCAAGCATCAAGAAGTTTGGGTACTAACTCGCACCTTTTACCGTACCGCTATTGAAGCCTTCCTGGCCACGTACCCGAACCCTAACCTGCACTTTGTCTACATTGAGCCTTTCGGCTGGAGCGAAAACTTTAAAGGTAGACAGGGAGGGCTGCAATTGCACTATTACCTGTGGCAAATTTTGGCTTATTTAGAGGCGCGCCAGCTCCACCGCCAAATTAATTTCGATATCGCCCGCCACGTCACCTACGTTAAATTTTGGTCGCCCAGCTTCATCTCGCTGCTGCCTATTCCTTTTATTTGGGGGCCTGTGGGCGGTGGCGAAGCAGCCCCGAAACCTTTTTGGGCTGATTTTAGCTTTAAGGCAAAACTTTACGAAACGGCGCGAGATTGGGGACAGCGGCTCGGCGAAAGCGATCCCTTTGCCAGGATGACGGCTAGGCGAAGTGTCTTAGCTTTTGCGACAACGGAGGACACGGCGAAGCGGGTGCGGGCGATGGGTGCTAAAAAGGTGCAGGTGCTTTCCGAGGCGTGTCTGTCGAAGGAAGAGATGGCGAGGCTGGGAGAGTGCCAGATGCCAGGGCTTTCCCCGATCAGGTTCATCAGTATGGGGCGGCTGCTGCACTGGAAGGGCTATCACCTTGCGTTGCGGGCATTTGCCCAAGCTAACTTGCCGAATGCCGAATATTGGCTGCTGGGGGATGGCCCGGAACGCGCTCGCCTTCAGTCTCTAGCGCAGGACTTGGGCATTGCCTCTCAAGTTAAGTTGTGGGGGAGGCTGCCACGCGAGGAAACTTTGAGTAAGCTAGGGGAGTCTCATGTACTTATTCACCCTAGCTTGCACGATTCAGGTGGCTGGACTTGCTTGGAGGGGATGGCGGCGGGGCGCCCCATCATCTGCTTGGATCTGGGAGGGCCTGCTACTCAAGTGACGGCGCAAACGGGGATAAAAGTACCTGGTTACAATCCAGAACAGGCAGTGCAGGGTCTAGCTGAGGCGATCGCTAATTTAGCCGGCGATGCAGAGTTGCGATCGCGCTTGGGTGAAGCAGGTCGCAATCACGTCCGGGAAGTATATGATTGGGATGTTAAAGGCGAATTCTTTGCTCAATTGTGCGAAGATATAGTCTATAGAAAATCAGGATAACTTCTGATGGGTTCGATCGGGCAAAACAAAGAAAACTATATTTTTTCAGGCGGTGAAACGTGGGCGTTGCAATCATTACTGGCTCGGCGGGTTTAATTGGCTCTGAGGCGTGTCAGTTCTTTGCCAAACAAGGCTTAGATATAGTTGGGATCGACAATAATATGCGCCAGTTCTTTTTTGGTGCTGATGGTTCTACAAACTGGAACCGGCAACTGCTCGAAAAGTCTTTGGGTACCAAGTATTATCACTTAGATGTGGACATTCGCGACTATGAAGCGATTACCAATATCTTTCAGCGGTACGGCGAGTCGATCGAATTAGTAATTCACACAGCAGCTCAGCCCAGCCATGATTGGGCTTCCCGTGCTCCGAAAATAGACTTTACCGTCAATGCCAACGGCACTCTCAATCTTCTAGAAGTAACTCGCTTGTACTGTCCTAAAGCGGTTTTCATTTTCACTTCTACCAATAAAGTATACGGCGATACGCCTAACAGTTTGCCTTTAATTGAATTAGAACACAGGTGGGAAATTGAACCCGGCCATACTTACGAAAGTGGCATTCGGGAAGATATGTCAATCGATCAGTGCCTGCACAGTTTGTTTGGTGCTTCTAAGGTAGCTGCTGACATTTTAGTCCAAGAATACGGTCGATATTTTGATATGAACACCGCTTGTTTTCGTGGCGGCTGTTTGACGGGGCCAAATCACTCAGGAGCTCAATTGCACGGCTTTCTCGCCTACTTGATGAAGTGTGCTGTCACGGGAACTCCTTACACCGTGTTTGGCTACAAAGGCAAGCAAGTTCGCGATAACATTCATAGCGCTGATTTAATTTCGGCATTTTATGAATTTTATAAAGCTCCCAAAAGCGCCCAAGTTTATAATACAGGAGGAGGCAGGTACAGCAATTGTTCGATGTTAGAAGCTATCCAGATGTGCGAGGCCATTGCAGAACGCAAGTTTAATTGGACTTATGCTGAAGGGAATCGCATTGGCGATCACATTTGGTGGATTAGCGACAATTCAAAATTTTCCAGTCACTATCCCAACTGGAAAATGAAATATAACGTTAAACAAATCTTACAGGAGATTTATGAATGTAACCGCGAGCGTTGGCTGAAAGAGGATGCCAATGAGTGAGCCGGGCAAAAAGAAGGTGCTGGGAATTTCGGTAAACGATTGAAGAATACAAGGTTAAACAAATCTTAGGGGAGATTTATGAGTGTAACCGCGAGCGTTGACTTAAAGAGGTGCTCCATGATTGATAAAGGGAAAAAGAATGTACTGGGCATATTAGTAAATGCCGTTAATTATGAAGCGGCTGTTAGCAAAATTATTGCGGCAGCCAGCGCCGGAAAACCAATGTCAGTTTCTGCTCTCGCGGTTCACGGGGTAATGACTGGGGTTCTCGACAGCACTCATCGTTATCGGATTAATCACATGGACTTAGTATTGCCAGACGGACAGCCTGTCAGGTGGGCGTTAAACTGGCTCTACCATACGGAATTGCCCGATCGAGTTTGCGGGCCGAATGCGATGTTACAAATTTGCGAACGTGCGGCAGAAGAAGGATTACCTATCTATTTGTACGGATCTCAAGCTTCTGTACTGGAAGCTTTATCTCGCAATCTCTGCCAGCGTTTTCCCAAGTTAATTATTGCTGGAACTCAGCCTTCTAAATTTAGGCACGTGTCGCCCCAAGAGAAACAAGAAATTGCACAGCAAATTCGCAACAGCGGTGCAGCAATTACTTTTGTCGGTTTGGGGTGTCCCCGGCAAGAAGTCTGGGCTTACGAATACCGGGACGACTTATCAATGCCATTGATTGCTGTAGGTGCTGCTTACGATTTTCATGCGGGTAATTTGGCTAAATCTCCTGACTTTTTATCTAAAATAGGTTTGGAATGGCTGTTTCGGATGATGAAGGAACCTCGGCGCCTTTGGCAGCGGTATGTTTTTTTGAATCCGCTTTATATCTGGCTGTTTTTGCTACAAGCTTTGAAAATCAAACAGTTCGACCCCACAGACGCCACGCCGCCTGTAGAAGAAGTATTATATGGTTGAAATTTAAAAGTTTTTGGTGAATTATGGGTGCTCACAAGAAAAAATTTAAAAAGCAAACACATCGTAACTAATCGTTTTGAGGTGCAACTACGATCGCATATTCAAGAAAACTGATATCAAATCCGGTGGCATCGGAATTATAGTGGGAGCTTAAGAGCTCGCGATTTGGGTAGCGAGCTCTTAAGCTCCCACTGACATGATCCGAATATATAATTCCGATGCCACCGGAAAGGATATTACGCCCGAAAACAATTTTTACCTTATCTATGTGGTAAGCTGCCGACTGCACACCCTACATACAAAGTTTGTGCGTCAGTCTCGATCGAGTCAGGTGGATTTCTGGGTCAATAGCCGCATTTTGTTTGAGCGAACTCCTGGCATTGGGGATTATTGCAGGGAGCGCAAAAGTATTGTGACTGTTTGACATACTCCCCAGCCTGAAGGCGTGGGGATTCTTTACGCTTCATTGACGGACGCTACGCCCGGTAGTCTTACTCTGTCTCGACGTACATTTAGAGTCGTGCCGATGCCCCAGGCCGACTTTTTCTATATTTACCGAAGCGTTTTCATCTCGGTAGTGTTCTGTACCGCAATTTAAGCAAAGTATAGAACGCACAGACCAATCAATTTTTCCCCATTTATATCCGCAATCAGAGCAAGTTTGGCTTGTAGGTTCCCATCGACTAATAATTACGAACTCACGCCCAAACTTTTCAGATTTAGCCTCGCACAATACCCGAAATTCTCTCCATCCCTGTAGACTAATTGCCCTAGCAATTTTGCGGTTTTTGACCATGCCAGACACGTTTAAATCTTCCAAGACAATGGTTTGGTTTTCACTGACAACCTTGGTAGATAGTTTGTGCAAAAAATCCTTGCGAGTATCAGCAATCTGATTGTGGAGCTTGGCAATCTGAATGCGGGTTTTGTTCCGGCGCTTTGAGTCTTTGGGCTGGCGGGCTAACTTGCGTTGCAGCTTGCGGATTTTTCGGTCTAACTTTTTGTAACTGGGACTTTGGGCTGATGTTCCATCACTCATTACCGCAAAAGTTTTAATTCCCAAATCGATGCCGATACTTTGGTTCTTGGCATCAACTCGATTGGGTTGAATTTCTACGACAAAGCTGAGTAAATAGCGGTTCGCACAGTCTTTGATTACCGTGACCGAACTGGGCTCGGAGGGTAGCTCCCTCGACCAGATTGGTTTAACAATACCGATCTTGGCTAGATAAACTCCATCTCCTTTGATTGAGAAACCTCCGCGAGTCAACCTTGCAGACTGGCTGTTTGTGCGCTTTTTGAACTTAGGATAGCCGACTTTGCGTCCTTTTCTTTTGCTCTTGCAAGACTCAAAAAAGTTTTTGAATGCTGCTTCTAAGTCGGCCACTGACTGTTGCAATGGAATTGCAGAGACTTCGCCTAACCAAGCTCTTTCCTCAGTCTTTTTTGCCTGAGTGATAACAATCTTTTGGAGTTCAGCCGATTTAGGCTTCTTTTGAGATTGTTTGCAGATTGCAAGAGCATCGTTATACACAACACGAACGCAACCGAACAACTGAGCTAAGCTCTGCTGCTGTTGGCTTGTTGGATAGAAACGGTACTGATATCTTGCTTTCATGCTTACTCCGATAACATAATAGGGTGGCAATTGGGTAGCTAAATGACCAGAGAAAGATTAAGTATTCGCATTGCCGTGAGTCGGCTAGAGAAGCTGCGGAGAATTGCCAAACAGAAAGAAAAAACAATGACCCAACTTATAGAGGGCTGGATTGATAAACTTAAAGAGGAAAAGCCGTCAAACGAAGGACGGGGCTTTAGACCCAGTTTTTCGGTAACCAAACTGGATACAAAACCAAAAGTTTATTGCCCTTACCTCGCTCTTGCTATGGCTTTTGGGCTACAATCCGGATCGAATCGTACTTGTTTTCATCAGCCGCAAAAATTGTTTTCAGCAGTAGATTCCAAGCTTGGGCCTTACTGTTTTCTTTGGGCTTTACCATCCGAGGGGATTCCATTGAATCGAACACACTCAAAATTTTTCTTTCATCATCGATCCAACTGTTGGCAAATTGGCGATAGTAGCCATTAAACTCAGTAGAAATTATCTCAAATCCCGCTTTTTCACAGATAGCGCGGAAGCTCTGCGGTGTGAAGAAATACAAATGCCTTGGTACATCTAGATGCATCCATGCAATCCCTGATGACTTCAGCCCAATACAAGAGTTATTTGGTACTTCCATCACCAATTTGCCGCCATCCACGAGCAACTGCATGGCATTGCGGAGTGCAAGTAAAGGATCTCTGGTATGTTCGAGTACGTGGTTCATCACAATCATGTCGTACTGTCTAGACGTGACTTCCGGGGGCAAAGATTCAGCAGTACCATAAAATACATCAAGACCTCGCTGCTCGGCCAAAACCAAAGCTTGTCGATCGGGTTCTACGCCCCAGACTTTGTGACCATCTGCTTGCAGTTCTTGCAGCATTTGGCCGTTGGCGCAACCGATTTCTAATATCGAGCAGGAAGCAGTCGCGAACTGTTGCTTCCACCATTGACTTGTGACATCTACTCCGCGATCGAAACGCCAAGCTAGATGCGTGCGTAATTTATCCCAGAAGGAAATAGAAGAGGAAGACTCGGAACCTGTAGAGTCTATATGATGAGTATAGTAGTCGTCAATCTCGTAGAAACTGGCGATTTTGTTGAGTTCGGGTAAAGGATGAATGCATCCAAGTTGTGACTTTTCGCACCAGTACAATTGAAAGGATTCTTTGTTTGCAGGTCTGCGCCAATCACCGGGTATCAATAGCCACGGTTTCATATTCTGTCCCGATATCGGACAGACGACGGTAGGAATTAAGCAATTTTGACTTGGCATTTTAGTTTTCATTATTTAGGTACTTGATGTACTAATAACCACTGATGTTGGATTTCAAATCCGGAAATAAATTATGTGCCAGTGACCATTGCGGAATCTGAAATACAGCGGATGACGGCCCCAAAATTATTAGGTTTCGGAAACAGGATTGCTGCGGGGTGGTTTTCAGCTTACATCGCATTTAAGGTAACGCATTTAGCTTGCTTTGTCACGTGTAATAAAAAACTACACATTCCGCGATCGGGCTGTGAGTAAGTTTTCCTATATTTAGGAATTCAGCAATAATTAAAGTATAAATTAAGTTATAAAACTGGGTAGCGATGTCGGCTGCGATCGAGATAAATAAAAGCTTTATTGCCTTCATACCTAAGTAATATTATTTATTTTATTGCAAAAGCGAAGTATAAAATTTGCGATTTCATATATCGGTGGACGCAAATGTTGCGCCCGCTACGGTGCCTTGACATAAAAATTTAGCTCCCAGTTGAGTTGGGAAGCCAAACTTTTCTTTAATCTTCATCACAATAGCTGATTGACAAGCAGGGATTTTTATGTAGAGGTCGCCAAGGTCTCCTATCGATCGGCGTAAGCCCCCATCCGTTCTTTGATAAACCGGATATAAAAATGCCTGAAAGTAGACTTAATCACCCGCGGCATA
Source organism: Microcoleus sp. T3_B1 (assembly GCF_036700445.1). NCBI lineage: Bacteria > Bacillati > Cyanobacteriota > Cyanophyceae > Oscillatoriales > Microcoleaceae > Microcoleus > Microcoleus sp. T3_B1. Next base: position 5,273 of record NZ_JAUBOX010000065.1, on the reverse strand, counting down.
CCAAAGTCTATTGGCATCATACTTTCCGGCAACTTCCAATCCAAAACCTTGAGATTTTCCGGCTGCAAAAGCGGAAAATCAAGATCCTCCAAATTCGAGCAAAGCCCCAATCTCATCGCCGCAGCTACAGTGGGAACCGCCGCGGGATCAGCATTAATAATTTCAACTAAAGTTCTGTCCAAAGCAAACACATCATCAGAGGCAGCCAAAATTCCCAAAAACTTAGGTTCCCCGCCGCTTGGCCCGTTACCTTCGTGGCCGATAATGCCATCCAAAATCGTCAAATTAGGGTTAATTGCCCTGGCCGTTTCAACCAGCATTTCACCGAATCTGGCGCTATCTTTGCCAGCTTCCATGTGCCACCAAGCCTTCATTTTGCCTGGGACGCAGCCGAACAAATTTTTCACGCCCATTGTCACGGTTAATTGAACGTGAGATTTGAGTTTGGGCAAATTAATCACTACATCCGCTTCCATTGCTTCTTTGCAAATTCGCAGATGATTGAAATCTTCGCTGACAGTTTCGTAGCGTTTTCCTTGAAACTCAACTACTGGCAAATTCAGTTCTTCCAACAGTGGCAAATAACCGTTGGCTTTGGCTACACCCATTGCACTGCCAAAAGCTGGACTATCACCTAAAAATGGTTTTCCTCCCGCTTCAATGACCATTTTCGCCACGCAGTAAACCAATTCTGGGCGGGTGACACATTCTTTTGTAGGGCGAGAACCGGTGAGGAGATTGGGTTTGAGTAAAACCCGATCGCCCGATTTGACAAAAGCCGAGATTCCGCCCAAGGGTGCCAGCAAACTTTCTAAAGATTTTTGCAAGATTTGGCGATCGTAGGAATTGGCCTGAATTAAACTAACAGCAGACATAATTATGAATTAATTTGTAATTGGTTATCGATCGGGAATAATCTCAGTGTAACACAGGCACATAAAACCATAAGCAGGGTGATCTGCGCCTGCGTTACCAAGAATAATCTCAATACAAATGAACCCTAACTATTCGTTGGCAATCTACCAACTGCCGCCCGCTGCATCGTACTAACTCGCAGCGAGTTAGAGAATATTCCTTGACCTTGCAGTTCAGGGATAGCAGGTTTTACTTCTACTTTTACCACCCTGGCTGTGCAGATAAAAACCGTTTGATCGGCTAAATGGAAAGTCAACCAAGGTTGATTTAATAAATGCAGCACTTCCTCTTGGAATTCTTGTGCCGGTATCGGAATAGTGAAAGTTTCAGCCTGACCTTCCACATAATGAAATGTCACTTGAGTTGTGTTCTCTTTATCTTGAGTTAATTTGGCAAAAGAACCTGCGCGCATAAATCTTGCTCCCAACTTTAGACTATAAAAAAAATTCAGAATTAAATGTAAAAAAAATGAATTCTGAATTGTTTAACTTTCACCTGTGACAGCGATCGGGCAGAACTCAGAAGGCAGAAGGCAGAATTAAATCGAGTTCAGCCTTCTAGTTTCTAGCTGATTCCTGCGAGATCCTATACGTTAGCAGAAGATGTTGGCATAGCACTCATTTTCTCTAAATCTAGAACTTTTGCCAAGTCTTCTGCACTCATTAAACCCCTTTCTAGCACAATTTGCCGCAAAGATTTGCCGGTTTCTAGAGATTCTTTGGCGACAGCGGCGGCGTTGAGATAGCCGATGTGAGTGTTGAGGGCGGTAACGAGGGCGAGACTACCTTCTGCGTAGGCGAGACACCGATCGCCCTTAGCTTCTATTTTTTCGAGGCATTTGGTGCTCAGGGCGCTGATGGTATTGCCCAAAATTTCGATGCTGTGAATGAGATTGTAGGCGATCAGGGGCATCATCACGTTCAATTCTAATTGTCCCGCTTGGGCGGCAAGGGCGATCGCGCTATCGTAACCCATAACTTGAAAACAAACCATCGATGTCATTTCTGCCATCACAGGATTGTATTTTCCCGGCATAATCGACGAACCAGGTTGCACAGGAGGCAATTGAATTTCTTTCAAACCCGTTTTCGGCCCTGAGTCCATCAAACGCAAGTCGTGGGACATTTTAACGCAATCCTGAGCGAGATTTCGCAGTGCACCGGAGACATTTACAAACGGTGCCATACTCTGCATAGCAGCCATTAAATGCCTTGCTGGTTTCAGGGGGTGATCGATTAATTCTGAGAGAATTTCCGCAACTTTTTGACAGTATTCAGGGTGAGTGTTTAACCCTGTTCCTGCCGCACTTCCCCCCAATCCCAGGGATGTCAAATCATCGGATGCCCTGTCAATTCTCAAGGTATGTTCTCTGAGAATTTGCGCCCAAGCGCCGAAGGTATCGCCGAGTCGAACAGGTACGGCATCTTGCATATGAGTGCGGCCGGATTTAACGATATCTTTGAATTCTTCGGCTTTGTTTTCTAGGGCGACTACGGCATCCGACAAAGCCGGAAACAGAGTCTTTTCTAACGCCAACAATCCGCCGATACGAATCGCCGTCGGAATCACATCATTTGTTGATTGACCGTAGTTTACATGATCGTTAGGACTAATGCGCTTGTAGTTGCCTTTTTCGTCGCCCATAATTTCCAAAGCGCGATTTGAAAGAACTTCATTAACATTCATGTGGTGAGAAGTTCCGGCGCCGGCTTGGTAGACATCAACTACAAATTGATCGCGCAATTTGCCAGCTAGGATTTCATCTGCTGCTTGGACAATTGCTTGACTGATGTCTTGGGGAATGCAGCCGAGTTCGCCATTGGCGATCGCCGTTGCTTTTTTAATTAAAACACAAGCATCAACGTATGTTGATAAAGGCTTAATGCCACTAATCGGGAAATTTTCAATAGCCCTTAGAGTTTGGATGCCGTAGTAGACATTAGATGGGATTTGTTTGTCTCCCATCGAGTCGCTTTCGGTTCGGTAGGTTGCGGTTGGCTTTTGAGTCATATCGTCTGGTTTGTGATAATTAGGAATTGTGCAAACAGAACTTACGCACAGTTGGTCAGAAACCGGGTTTCTTGTCGGGGAATCTGTTTGAAAGCGTAGTTTTTTGTCAAGAAACCCGGTTTCTGAAGGTTTTTGTGCGTCCTGGACTGGCAATTTTTTTGGTAACACGGCTGACGGGCGATCTTACTTTTGGGCGCGCGCCGACAACTTTACAGTAATGCGTAAGTCCCGATCGTACAAAATTATCCCACATCTTAGGCTTCAATCTCAAATCTCAAATCTCAAATCGATTGACAGTTTGCAAAAGCTAAAATTAGTCAATCGGCAAGGGCGATCGCACCCAGACAAGGCGAGTCAGCTATAATCATACAAGTAGATCCATTTCACTCATAGTCTTAAACTCCCACGAACAAACCAGCAAAAACTTTCAAACACCCGCTAAATATTTTGATAATCGGCTTTAAGTGCCTCTGCGATTTTTCCGGCTTCAGTAAAGGCTATATCCAGCATTGTTCCCACCGCAGCCCTCCCGGAAAAACCGACGATTTTAATGGCTCACTGAACAGGGCTACAGTTATACTATTGAGGTTCAAGGCGATGGTTAGTCAGCGATCGATAAATTCTTGGTAAAACTGCCCATGCAAACCTAAGAAATTATCCATCCCCTTCTTTGTCAAATACCCGCTATTCTTACCAGTGTGCGGGTTTCTTACGTAGCTAGAAATGGTTTTTGAAACATTAGGATTCTCGCTCCACCTAATGTTGAATGCTGCATAGTTTGGGAAAAAGGTCATTTCTGCATAAGCATCTATGTGGTCATGTATCCACCATGCCAATGCTGTCCAATCTTGAGTGCGCTCATAGTAAGGGATGAATGATGTAACAATAATACATACTGTTGCTCCCATATACCCCTCTGAATCTTTTACATCCCAGATATGTTCTGCATAGTTGGCCTCATTACTGGCACAGTTGTACTGATTTTTATTCTCTGCTCCTTTGGCGTTCACCGCACAAGAACGATAGGCTGAGCGGATACTAATCCGACCAAGCGCATCTTGAATTGGTTCAAGCACCCTCTCACACAAATTCTTTCCTGCTGCGATCGCCAAGTCAGGATCGCTAGGAAGGTTAGGGATACCTTCAATTTGAGAGATTTCTGAATAAAGAAACTCACGCATGAAAAAACTCTTAGAGAGTTGAACCCGTCCTAGCTCTTCCAAAGCTTTAACAGTTTGTGGCTTTCTCATAGATTGAACTCCAGCAATTAGAGGTGAATAGCTTAATTTTAAACACTGGCAGATAATTTAGAAGCATTGTTTCAGCCAAAAGCAACGTTCCGGTTGAGTGGCTAGAAATAACTTTTGCATCACCACCAATATCTTTCGGTAGTCCGCTCCAACCGGGTTGTTAGGCCGCGGCGATCGCCACTTGACGCTGTTATTGTCCGCGTCCTGGTTTGCAATCTGCAAAACCTAATGCCTCTGTGTCAAGGAAACTAGCGATCGCCATCTCAATGACTGCTTCGATTGGGTATTCAATTTCAGCAGCACGAGCAATTAGGGCAGCACGAATTCGTTCAGGAAAACGTCCTAAAATAACTTCGGCATCAGCGAGGGAAAGTTGCTCTTGAAGTTTGGCTTGCATGGCATTTACATCTCAGTTGGAATTTGGACGTTGTAAGGGGGTTCAGTAGCTCTTAGAATGATGGCTTCTAGCTCCAATAGTAACGCAGGGTTCTGCCAGTGAGAAATTGTCTGTACTGCAATCCGTATGTCTTCATCGCTATATTTATCGAGCCATGCCCACAAAAAAGCTTTGTGCCCACCACTGAAGCGACCTCGTAAGCTCTTGGTTTTACCGATGTAGAGCAATCCATCAGTTCTGTGCCTGATTGCATAAATGCCAGGACGCGCAGGAATGCTCTCAAACCCACGGGTCAAGGGTTGACATTGCTCAAAAGGAATGAAAGCAATCGCGTCTAGAATTCTTCGCGCTTGGATTTGTATGTCAGAATCATTCGTTGTCATGAAGGCAAGAAGGCTGATTGCACAGAAATCATAATCCCACAAATTCTGTTACAACCATCATCAACTAGGGATGGTTTCCTGCGCGATCGCACAGAGAAGGCGATCGAGTCCGAGCTGATTTGAGCCTTGGCCGTGCCTGTGTTTTTCTAGGATATGGGAAAGGGGCGAGCGATCGGCTTTCACCTGTCGGTAAAAAATGTAAAGTTATTTCCGTAAAAAACCTGGTTTCTGCGTCCAGGAGTAAGCTGTTCAGCATCTAAAACGCATATTGCATAGTATAATATGATGATATTTATAAAAAGTCAATGCCTACTAAAA